>NZ_LIRE01000277.1 GCF_001402795.1 Pseudanabaena sp. 'Roaring Creek' | reverse complement strand
TGTTGGCTCACTTCAGTAAATTACAGTGCTTTGCGCTCAAACCCAAACCAAGAAAAATTTTAAAAGCGCTGCTTTGCAACGCTTTTAAAATTTTTCTTGTGGTTCGTTTGATCGATAATTGCTGTAAAAAACAAACCCAGTAAGATTTTGAGATGCCCAAAATGGCAACGCCATTTTGGGCATTGGGATTACGAAGTGCGATCGCCAGAAGTCAGCAATAATTTCAACTTGAGATCGATTAAATTAATATTCGCTAAGCCAATCTGCACATCACCTTCGAGAACAATACCAGTACTGATTAAGCGATCGAGCAATTCTAAAATTGAAGATTCACTAGAAGATTTATCGGGATAGTAGGAGCCAGATTTAGGAAGAAGTTTGCCAAATTCTCCTAAATCGAGGTTGAGATCCGCAGGATCGATATCGAGAACATCGCAAAGATTGAGAATCTGCTGCTCTAAAGCCTGTAAACTATCGGCAGCCCTTTCAATTTCTGATTCTGTCAACTTTTCAGCATCCATGCGCCGAATTACTTGAGCTTCCATTAGCTGGCGCAATAGTTCTACTAAAGTAAGAATTAGGGGGGCTAGTCCCGATTTTTTAGGCTTGACGATTAAACTATCAGGATTACCATTGTTATCGGTCATATCACTTATTTATGAATTGTTCCTATCTTGCCATGATCAATCGACCAAGTCTGATCTGCCATTTCATTGAGTTCTTCAGGATCGTGGGTAACGACGAGAATTGTCCAATTTTTTTTAAGCTCTTGCAAAATACCCAGAATTTGTTTGCGCATTGACCAATCTAAGCCTGCGGTTGGTTCATCCAGTAACAGCAGACTGGGCTGGCGAATTAATTGTACGGCGAGGGCTAATCGCCTCTGCTGACCACCGCTAAGGGATTGCGGTGAATTGCTAGGATTGAGATGACTGAGTCCCACTGAGCTTAAAGCACCTTGAATGCGATCGCCATCTAGATCGATATGTCCTAACCTGAGTTCTTCTAGAATAGTACTCCCACAAAAATGACGTTCGGGAAACTGAAATACTAAACCACATATTTGCTGCAAGTGGTCGGGCATTAGTTCCTGCGATTTCCAATAAATACTGCCACTATTCCATTCTACAAATCCTGCCAAAATTTCGAGTAATGTACTTTTGCCAGAACCACTAGGTCCCACCATCAGCCCCAATTGCCGATCCTGTAATTCAAAGGATATGTTGTTAAGGATTGCCTCAGGAGTAGCGGATGGGTGATAGCAAAGATTGTGGATGGAGAGCATAAATTTGGCAGCTATAGAATAGAAAAGTTGCGCTTTTCTATTCTATAGCTACCGTCAACTGTATCATCATAAACCTCAAAAGAGGGTTGCTGCGCGGAGCGCGGCAACCCTCTTTTTATACAGTGCAGAGCAATATATCTAGCTAGCTAGATAATTTCGCCAACTCTTCACAGGCAATTTGATATTGCTTTTCAATTTCCACTAATAACTCAGTTAATCCTTCTTTGTCTCCTTGCTTTCCCTTTAGTTCGACTTCAAGGCACAATTTCCCCAATGCTTTTGCACCCAAAATATTGCTACTTCCTTTTAAGGTGTGAGCGCCATAACTCACTTCCTTAAGATCGTTGTTAGAGATTGCTTGCCGCAGATTGTACAATAATATCGGAGCTTCTTCAGTCGTGAATAAGTTAATCATCCGTCCGATGAGCTTAGGATTAATTTGTTCGAGATTTTTGATGGCAGCTCGATCGATAACGGAGGGGGGATTTGATTGCATATCTTTATCTAGGTCGATCGCTTCATTACTATGTCCTCCTAACGTCCATTTTTCAATAGTCCGTTGGAGTGAATCCATCATGATTGGCTTACTGATGTAGTCATCCATACCTGCTCGTAGGCACATTTCGCGATCGCCCTGCATCGCACTCGCCGTCATCGCAATAATCGTGGGACGTTCGTAACTGATATGTAATTCATGCCAATGATTGACTAGATAGGCGGCAGTTTCTAAACCATCCATTTCAGGCATCTGCACATCTAGCAAAAGTAAGTCATAATGGCTAACCTGTACCGCTTCTAACACGGCAAGCCCGTTATCGACCACATCGGGTTGATAGCCCATTTTAATCAGCATCGCCATAGCTAGCTCTTGGTTGATCAAGTTGTCTTCAGCAATCAAAATCTTTAAGGGAACGCGATCGCCTAAGCGACTACCAAGATTAGTATTATTGCTACTGGGAGCTTTATTCACCGCATCTTGCAGCGTATAACTTGGCTGACTTTTAGCAATTTGCGTTGTCATCGTAAAAGAAAAAGTAGAACCTCGCTCGTTCTTACTTTCAACTTGAATTTCCCCTCCCATATTCTCAACCAAATTTTTGCAAATTACCAATCCCAGCCCCGTACCACCATACTTGCGGGAGGTCGCAGCCGTTGCTTGAGAAAAGGGCTGAAACAGACGCTGCATTTGATCGTCGGTGATGCCGATCCCCGTATCAGTAACCGAAAACAGCAATTGAAAAGGGCGATCGGCAGTGGGAGTCTCCTCGACAGCTAAGCGAACACCTATACTTACTCCACCTATCTCCGTAAACTTCAGAGCATTGGAAACAAGATTTAGTAAAATTTGCCTGAGTCTGGTGACATCCCCCATAATAAATGGTGGTACTTGGGACTGCACGTTAAATTCAAACTTAAGGTCTTTTTCCTTCGCTTTAGACAATTGCACATCATAGATGTCGCGCACTAAAGCTCTCACATCCAGAGCCCTATTCTCTAATTCCAATTTACCAGATTCAATTTTGGAGAAATCCAAAATATCATTGACAACGGACAGCAACATTTCACCGCTTACTTGGATTGTCCGCACGAACTTATCCTGTTCGGCATTGAGTTTAGTTCCTGCTAAAAGTTGGGTCATACCGATGACACCATTGATCGGGGTGCGGATTTCATGACTCATCATGGCGAGAAAAGCTGCCTTAGTCTGTACGGCTGCTTCGGCTTCCTCTTTAGCTTTACGCAGATCTTCCATTAATTGCAGTTGCAGAAGATCCGCCTGCTTTTTAGCAGTAATATCGCGAAAGCACCAAATTAAGCCGCAAAACTTGTTTTGCTCGGAATAAACGGGACTGGTGTAATAATCAAATACGCGATCGCGATAGTTCACTTCACCACGCCTGATCACATCAGGCTCGTCGTAGGTATTCTCTAACAAATTGATCAATACGATGGGTAGATCGGATTTAATCAAGAGTGCACCTAAGGGGTCACCATTAGGTGCTGTGCAATCCTTGCGATCGCTCGCAAATACATCTTGGGATATCTCCCACATTTCACAAAAACGACGGTTAAAACTCGCAATCCGTCCCTGCTCGTCAACGGCAAAAATTCCATCAAGGGCGGCTTCCTTTTGGGCATGGAGCAGCAGGTTTGTCCGTTGCAGTTCTTTGAGCATTCCCACTCGATCAAAAACGGCTTGCGATAATTCTTGGTTTTTTTGAGCGAGGTGGGTTTGCAGACTTCGCAGTTTCAAATGTAAATTTATCCGCGCAAATAATTCGGTCATTTGCGGTGGTTTAACCACCACATAGTCCACGCCCCCACTCTCAAAGGCAAGCATCTTTTCTTGGATGCTATCGCTACTACTCATAAATATGATCGGGATATCCTCAGTAAACGTGTCGGCTTTGAGAATCCGACAAATCTCGTAACCGCTAATTTGCGGCATAAAATTATCTAATAAAATCAAGTCAGGCGGATGAGACTGGACGCACATCAATGCATCGCTGCCATCTTTAGCCGTTTTGACAATATAGCCAAGCTCCTTTAAAGCCAATGCTAGCCCATGGCGAATATTGGGATCATCATCAACCACAAGTATTGTTGATTGAGTTGCATTGATCGTATTTGCTTGCACAGCTTGATCACCTTTCGAGAGCTTGAATTTCGTACGATTTTTCTTTTGATTGGGAATTTCGTTGCTTTTGCCAATGAGCATAGCTCAAGAAAAGCTAAAGAACAACTCCAACTATTCTAAATTCATCATGCTGGCGATAAAAACTGATTTTGAATCGCCAAAGCTAGGAAAATCAATGGGTTTGCGATCAATTCGCGATCGCTAATCTAGCGAGATCTAATTCCAATTTACGAAAGTGTTGTCACACTTTCGTAAATTAAAAACTAAACCTAGTAAGTATAGGGGCTTAATTAAGTATAAAACCCCAAGACCTGCGGCGCACGCGCAGCGTGCGCCGCAGGTCTTGGATCTGGATTTTAATGATGCTGAGGTACTTAAGGGTTTTCTAGTTAAGAAATAGCGTAGCTATTTCTTAACTTGGTATTAGTTAGATTAGTTATACCAATTCACGAAAGTGTGGTCACGCTTTCGTGAATTAAATGTAAATTAAAAATCAAACCTAGTCAGGGTTTTTAAAGCTCAAAATGGCTACGCCATTTTGAGCTTTGGTATTAGTTAGATCGCGCTAAATCGACATCAAATTAACGACCACCAACGGTAATCGCATCAACTTTAATATGGGGCTGTCCGACAGTGACGTAAATACTGCCACTAATGGAGCCACAGAATCCTGCCGCAAGATCGAGATCGCGAGAACTCATAGAAATTTCTTGCATAATTTCTTTAGCATCACCGATAAGGGTTGCCCCCTTAAGGGGTTTAGCGATCTTACCCCGTTCGATTAAGTAAGCTTCATCAACCGCAAAGTTAAATTGACCTGTGGGTAAAACACTACCACCACCCATTTTTTTACAATAAATACCTTTATCAATGGAGGCAAAAAGCTCATCTAGGCTAAAATCCCCTGCTCCAATATAGGTATTGCGCATCCGACTCGCGGCGGGATAGGCATAGCTTTGACGACGACCGCTACCCGTGCGCGGATGCCCTGTCCGCAATTCACCTGCGCGATCGCTAATAAAGTTTTTCAGAATGCCCTTCTCAATTAAAAGCGTACGCTGGGTGGGCATTCCTTCATCATCCATATCAATAGTCCCAAAAGCTGCTTCCGAACGTCCTTCGTCCCAAGCAGTCAGATTTTCATGGGCAATCTTTTGCCCTTTCATCTCGGCAAAGGGGGTCGTTTTTGCTTCAATACCCGTAGTTTCGAGCAGGTGTCCACAGGCTTCATGGAAAATCACGCCACCGAACTGATTTGCCATAATTACTGGATAGGAACCCGATTCTACATAATCAGCGTAGAGCATTTTTCCTGCGGCTTCGACGATTTCTTCTACCACAGGCTCATAGTTCCAATTGCGTAAATAGCTAGGATCGCTAGTGCCACCAACTCTCTGACCGATCGCCGACCGATTTGCACCATCAGCACAAAGTAAGTTAGCCCCTACGGACTGGGTCAGGCGAATATCTCTGGCGAAGGTTCCATCGCTCGCCGCAACTAGAATTTCTTGCCAATCACGGAAATATCCCGATCGCCTTGATTGGATATGTTTACCTTTTTGAGCAAGCATTTGATTAGCCTCCAACAGAATGTCCCCCATCTCTCGCATAGGGCTGCATCGAGCGAGCCAAGCTTCTTTATCCTTTTTCGCCGCATAGTCACGGAATAGTTCGAGATGAATAGAAGGAATGATCGAATTTTGAGAGGGAAGTTGTAACCCTAAAATTGAAAGCGCCCGTTCAAGAGCGGCTTTTAGCCCCAGAAAAGTCAAATCATTGGTGCTTACATAACAATCAGACTTCCCCTTAAAAACACGAATCCCTGCTCCTGTAGAAAGACGTGGCGAAATACTGGTAATCCGATCGTCTTCTGCCAGACAACTAATATAATTGTTACGCTCTAAAAAAAACTCTACGAAATTGGCTCCTGCAGATCGACCAAGTCCCAACAGGATCGCGAGCGGAGCCTCCCATGTTTCATCAAAGCGATCGCTAACAGGAGAATATTGTAGGTCGGGTAGCTCTTTGGTCTGAAGCAGGTTACTAAGCATAATGGTTCGCTACGGTTGAATTACTATTGCAAGTGTAACAAAATCGACCAGCAACTCCGTAAATGTCTAAATATTGCGGTTTGCAAATGAATGCGAACTCATTTGCAAACAAAAAATAATCCTAATAAGGGTTTTGAGTTTCATTTTGTCTAAACTCGCAAATTACAGGGCAAATTACAGGGCAAAGTACAGGGTAAATTACAGGGCAAAGTACAGGGTAAAGTGCATTAAGTAATTAGGAGGTTAAAGTAAAATGAGGAGTAGTTAATTGAGTTACCTATAATTTTAGATAATTTTAGGTAAAAAAACTAGGTTTGCCACGGTTTTAGGCTTCTCGGCTAGTTAGAGTTTTATTTGAATATTTAGCGAGTTTTAGTACAGACATAAACCTTGCAAAATTTCAACAAATTTTGCAACGAATTAAGGCTATGAGTAACTTGTCCCGTAAATTAAATCATAGCAACGTCATAGAAGAGATGGCAAAAATTGGGATTTCGCAAAATCATTTGAGTTTCGTGATGGAAAAAGCAATAGCAAGGATGACCCTTTGTGCGGATATTTTGCAAAGCATTCGTCAATTGGACAATTTGGAAAAAATTTTGCAGGGGATCGCCTCAAAGTTATTAAATTTACTTAATGTAGCGCATGTCTCGATTTATCAGTTAGAGCACATTTCTTCTAAATCCCATAAATATCAAGTCGGTGGCAAGATTGTTGCTAAGGCGATCGCCCCTTGTTGCGATAAATTTTCCCAGAAACGGATTGAAGATATTTTACAAACAGAATATCAGTGGGGACAGGATACTACTCAACAAATAACCGATTTATATATAGCAGGGCAGACTAGATGTGGGGTTAACTTAGCTGAGATATTCCGAAGAAAGCCCTACTTACTCGTACCCATCTTGTTACCTGAACGGCAGCAAGATAGCCCACTATGGGGATTTTTGATAATTAATCAATGTACGGGCACTCCATACTCGTGGGATGAAGATGATGTGCTGATGCTCCAGCAAATAGCCATGCAGATCGAGATCGCCCTACAGCGACCAATCGTTACGGATAGCTTACAGCAACAGGTAAGAGAAGCTGAACATGCCTACGAAACTTTGTATCGATGGATGGAACAGTATCGTTATTTGATCGAGCAAATTCCCAATATGTCCTTCATCTTATTGATTGACAATGATGCAAATGCGGATTTTTCTTATATTAGCCCGCAACTACAAACCCTAGTTGGTTTGCCCCAGTCAGAATGGGGTATTGGTCATTTCAATAATTGGATCAAGTGTATTCATCCTGAAGATCGGGAGTATGTTCGACAAGAAATTTATCACACCATTGAGACGGGAAAAACTTTTTGCCACGAATATCGCATCGTTAGCAATGATGGCAAAATCATCTGGATTCGTAACAATGTTCAGATTGGATTTGCTCCTGACGGCAAGACTCAAATTTTACGCGGTGCGGCTTTTGATATTAGCGATCTCAAGGATGCGGAAGAACAATTACGTCAGAGACAAAATCTACTCAAGTTAACCATTGATAATGCACCCGTAGGAATTGCCACCTTTGATTTACACACAAAATTTCTGAATATCAATCAATCTTTTTGTCAGATATTTGGCTATAGGGCTGAGGAGTTGTTGAATATGACAGAGCAACAAATCACTCATGCTAATTCGATTGAGGCAACCCTAGCGGCTCTTAAACATTTGCAAGAGAATCAAACAACTAGCGTCAAGATTGAGAAACAATACATTCATCAAATGGGCTATGCGATCGATGCGATCAGTCGGTTTGGATTGGTGAGAGATGAACAGGGCAACCCAATTCAATTCGTTGCGGAAGTGGAAGATATTACCGAACGCAAGAGAACAGAGGCAAAACTAGAAGCGGCCAAGTTTGCCGAAGCTGCCAACCAAGCCAAGAGCCAATTTCTAGCGGTGATGAGTCATGAAATTCGCACCCCGATGAATGCGGTCATCGGCATGACCGATATTTTACAGGATACGCCATTGTCTCCCCAGCAAAGGCAGTATGTTAACACAATCCGTCAGGGTGGGGAAGTTTTACTATCGGTAATTAATAATATTCTCGATTTTTCGCGTATTGAGTCGGGCAAATTCGAGCTAGAAGAACAACCTTTCTATCTCCAAAAATGTGTCGATGAAGTTTTCGAGCTAATGACATCGCGTACGGCGGAAAAATCCTTAGAATTATTTGCGCTGATCGCTCCGAATATCCCTAAACAGATTATTGGCGATTACAGTCGGTTACGTCAGATTTTAGTAAATCTCGTCAGTAATGCCATTAAATTCACCGAAAGTGGTGAGATTATCATTACGATCAATTCACAGTTAGTCGATCTAGATTCCCATCGATACGAATTACATTTTGAGGTGAGCGATACGGGGATTGGGATTTTGCCTGAGGCAATTGGTCGGCTTTTTCAAGCCTTTAGTCAGGCTGATAGTTCCATTAATCGTCAATATGGTGGTACGGGGCTGGGACTAGCAATTTGCAAGCAGCTTTGTGAATTAATGGGGGGTAAGATCGGCGTTCAAAGTCAAGTGGGCGAAGGGTCAACCTTTAGTTTTTCAATTATGGCGCAGGCGATCGCATTCGATCGTCAGTCAGAATTTCAGTCAGAATTAATGGCGATCGCCCCTGAGATTAAAGGCAAGCGGATTTTGAGCGTCCATCATAGTCCCAGATTCCAAACAGCCATCTCTTTGTATACTGACAAATGGGAGATCGATATTCAATTTGCCTATTCAGCGATCGAAGCTTTGCAATTTTTAACCAACGAGAGTTTTGATGCGGTTCTGATCGAGCGGCAATTAGCAGAAGCCGATAGTCCAGAAGGTTTTGGCTTAGAACTAGCCCAAAATATTCAGGCAGTTTTTCCCAATCTCAAATTAGTTCTATTCAGTTCCATTAACAATACAAATTCTATTCCGATTAAATTTGCAGACTACATCATCAAACCAATTTCAGCTTCAAAACTCTATCAATCTTTTGTAAATATTTTTTCTAATCAGAACTTTAAGCTATCGAGCAATAATTTTAGCGCCCCCATATTAGATGCTAATTTTGCTAAGCGTTATCCTCTCAAAATCCTGATTGCCGAAGATAATCCGATCAATCAAAAAATTCTATGGTTAATGCTAGAAACCCTTGGCTATAATGTGACCTCGGTTGAGAATGGGCAAAAGGCACTCATTGCGATCGCCAACAATGCCTTCGATCTGATCTTTATGGATATCCAAATGCCGATTATGGATGGATTGACAGCGAGTAAAAATATTCGGCTAATGTCAATCCATCAGCCTTGGATTATTGGTTTATCGGCAAATGCATTTGTCGAATCCTACGACTTAGCTTTAGCCTCTGGGATGGATGACTACTTAACTAAACCACTGCAAACTACCAGTTTAGTTGCAGCTTTACAAAGGATTCCCCAATACCTTAATCTCCATAATAGCGAGCAGACCATCGACTTCGATATACTGGCGATCTTGGCTGATTCCATTGGCAAACAAAATTTGTCTGAATTGCTATCGACCTACCTAGAACATTCCGCCCAAGCGATCGCTAATATGAAGGGATTCTTTCTTGAGCGAGACTTTGTCATGTTAGAGGCAGAGAATCACTCTCTCAAGGGCGGCAGTGCCACCTTTGGAGCGAAGCAGTTACTATTTCTTTGTCAAAGATTACAATCGATATGTAATGAAATCATTAAGATCCAAAACTATACCAACAAGGATCTCGCAAAGATAGAATCCTTACTTCAAAATATAGAATCGGAATATCTCCAAGTCTCTCAAGTTTTCCAATCCAAGGTTGAATAAACTTCCAAGCCCAAAAGATGAGTGCCAGCGCGAAGCGCTGGCACTCATCTTTTGGGCTTGGAAGCAATTATCGATCAAACAAACCACTAGGAAATTTTTGAAAGCGTTGCTTGGCAACGCTTTCAAAAATTTCCTTGGTTTGGGTTTGAGCGTAAAGCGCTGTATGTGCTAGAGCAAATCATCAAGTTCGGCATAGTCTGGCAAAGTAGTATCGATCGCTATGCCATTTCTTAATACAAGGCGATCGGTTTGGGGGCGCGATAGCAGTTCGCTGTAACACCTTGCTTTAAAAAGCACGAGATCGGCTGGTTGACCAAGACCCAAACCAACTTCATCTAAGCCCATCAAAGCCGCAGGACGAGAAGTTACCGACTCGATCCAGTTGTCGTAGGGCGTATCTAAATGCGAGATTTTTGTACCCATACTAAAAACTTGCAACAGGTCGTGATCGCCAAAACCATAGAAAGGATCGCGGCAATTATCACTAGATAGCGCCACGCTTACCCCCGCTGCATCCAATTCGCGCACTAGAGTTACGCCACGCCAGCGCGGAGTCCGCTCGGCAACCCGATCTTGTAAATATAGGTTACACATCGGCAAACTCACGATCCCGACTCGAGCATCTTTAACGAGCGCGATCGTTTCAAGGGCAGTTTCCCGATCCTGCACAGCCAAACTACAGCAGTGACCGCAGACTATTTGCGAAGCGAAGTTATGACGCAGGCTCGCTTCGGCAATGCGGTGTAATGTCCGTGAGGAAGGATCGTTATTCTCATCAGCATGAAAATCAAGATTGAGGTGGCGTTCTGTCGCCAAGGTCAAAATCCGATCTAAATAACGATCTAATTCAGGAATCATATGGGCGATACCCCCCATAATTGCACCGAGATCGGCGATCGCATCGGCAAACTGTTCCCCCTCCTTGGTGTCAAAATAAGAAAGCTGTACCAGCGATACCGCCTGAAGCGTAATTTTCTCCTTCCATTTTTCGCGTAGTTCCCGAAAAACTTGAAAGGTGGTTTGAAACTGGTGAGGAGGACAATCGAGATGGGTGCGAATCGCTTTTGTCCCATGAGCATAACTACACTTTAGCCCGAATTCCATACGGCGATAGAGATCGTCATAGCTCCAGTTACCCTGCTCCGTACAGTCTCGATAAATCCCCTTGAGCGCACCTTGAAATGTCCCATCTAAGTTTGGATTTCTTTCCCAAGTATGTCCTTTATCAAGATGGGTATGCAAATCGGCAAAGCAGGGAGTAATCATTCCCTGCTTACCATCAATAATCGGTAAACTTTCTGTGGGAATTTCTGCAATCCGAACGCTAGGTAAAATCCCCGTTATTTTTCCATGCTGAATTTCCAGATGACAAGGAAACAACTGATCGCGTTCTAAGGTAGGAGTGAGCGGCAGATCTAAATTTTGTTCGCGAATCGAGCGATCGATAAAACAGTTAGGAATCCGAGCATTAACTATCCAGTAATGGGCAGGTAGTGAAGTTGCTGTCATAACATTCAAGGTTACAAAATCATCAATGTAAAGTAATGTCCCTATATTATGTGTTGATAAGTAGCTAAAACTTAGAAGAGAGTACCGCTTGCGTAGCAGGCGGTACTCTCTTCTAAGTTTTAGCTGTGGATTTTAATTATGCAGAGTGTAAATTAATTATGATTTTAGATGTTTAATTAGCGCGCGCAGTCCCAAACGATAGCTCTCAGCACCAAAGCCACTGATCTGCCCGATCGCGATCGGGGCAATAAAAGAATGATGGCGAAATTCTTCGCGTTTATGGATATTACTGAGATGCACTTCTACAGTGGGGATATTTACGGAAGCGATCGCATCTCTGAGAGCAACACTGGTATGGGTAAGCCCTCCAGGATTGATCAAGATGCCTTGCTGGATCTGAAAAGCAGCATGAATGGCATCGATCAGTACGCCTTCATGATTGGATTGCAAAAAGGTTAAATCCGCACCTAACTCCATCGCATCTTGAGTTAAGCGATCGTTAATTTGCAATAAAGTCTTGCTGCCATAGACTTCTGGCTCCCGCAACCCCAGCATATTGAGATTTGGTCCATGCAAAACTAAAATTTTCATATTTTAGTTGTCAATTTTCCTATGTTAATTATCTTTTTTACTTACTTTTCTAACTTGAATTTCTTAATTTATTTCTTAACGTATTTTTTAAAGGCTCTTGCTTAACGACTCTTGCTTAGCGACTCTTACTTAACGGAATTGTTCGATAGCCGAGCTAAAGCGCATAGTCTTGGTAATTGCTTCAAGGTTTTCATGGGGACGGGGGATGACCGTGGCAGAGAGAAATAGAGCTTTATCCTTAGAACTCAAAACTTCAATCTGTTTGGCTGCTTCGACACCAGCTTCTACCGCTCTTTTGACATCTCCAACGGGTCCACGCACAATAATGGTGAGGCGAGCGCCGCTAACTTTTTCGTAGCCGACAAAAGTCACTTTAGCGGCTTTAACCATCGTGTCAGCAACGGAAAGTGCGGGGGGATGTCCCAGCACCTCAACCAAACCAACTGCCATTCCCATAAAATCTCCTTGAGCCAGTAAATAAGCTAGTTAACTAATCAAATAGGTGTTCTTATCAATCACAATCATAAATCTCAATGGTATCGATTGAATGATATGCATAGTTTATTTGCACCATAACTAATCCAAATTTCTTTGTCACACGCTGAATTACAGCGCTTTGCGCTCAAACCCAAACCAAGGAAATTTTTAAAAGCGTTGCTTTGCAACGCTTTTAAAAATTTCCTTTGCTGTAATACCAAGTTAAGAAATGGCGTAGCCATTTCTTAACTTGGTATTACAAGCCCCAAAGAGAATGACGACGCTAAGCGCCGTCATTCTCTTTGGGGCTTGTGGCTAAGACTTAGAAGAGCGTACCGCCCGCTACGCGGGCGGTACGCTCTTCTAAGTTCTAGAGGGAAATTTTAAGCAAACTGTTCGCGAATGGCTTCAATGCGCTTGCGGTTAACGCCAAGATCGGACTCGCCTAGGCGAGAAGCCGAACGTACCTCAATGATACCTCGCTCGGCATTGAGGTAAAACTCTACATCATCGACATAGCCCATCAGCGCACTCGTAAACTCAGCATAGATATAGTTACCCTCAGCCGTAATAATTTTGGTGCGGGGCATACTCAAAATCACCGTCTTGAGATCCTCAAGAGCTTTAGCGGGTTCCCCCTTATAGGTCAAGGGCGCTATTTTATGCTCTAGGTCATCGCTTTGGCTAGAGACACAGTTAGGAGAGGTGGGACAAGCAAGTAGTTTGCCGTCATTTACGCCAAGATTGGATGGGCGCTTACCAGAAAAGGAGAAAAGTGCCATAGGTGTTGCGATCGCAGAATTTAGAGAGTTTGTAATCGTGTGTGCAGAAGCGGCAGGTACAAATCCAACGTAAGCAAGGGCAACAACAAGATATAGGCTTGCGGCGATCGCGACAATTTTAGACATAAAATAATCCTCGCACAAGGTTAAAGAGGGTACCAAACATCAAAGATAGCAGAGCTAAAGAAGCGATCGCATTTCCTGCGGCGCGTTTGCTAGCCTCTATATAGTATCCCCAAGCATAGCCAATCCGCCCCACGATCCATACCGATCCTAAAATTGCACCCCAGTTCGGATTTACAAAAATACTGAATAGCCACAGACAAGGCAAGAAGATGATCATTTGTTCTAGGGTGTTTTGGTGAACTCGATAGACGCGCTCGAAGTCTTCATTACCAGTGGTTTGTGGTGGCATAATTTTGTATTTAACGCGAGCCACACCAACACCAATACCTAGACCAAAGTAAACAAGCAGAGCAACTAGCGTAACGATTGCAGGAAGTACGAGCGTTTTAATATCCATTGATTAATATCCATTGATTAATATCCATTATGGTAACGATCTAAAGGCAATCGGCACTGCGTGCCAAGCATCCCATAAAGTAAACAGGCAATTCTAGGGTAATACTAAGTAGCTAGGGGCAAAACCCCAAAACCTGTAGCGCACGCGCAGCGTGCGCTACAGGTTTTGATTCTGGGGTTTAATTATGCCTAGCTACTTATCCCAATCCCCAAAAGTGTGGCTACACTTTTGGGGATTAAAACCCAAATCCAGTAAGGGTTTTAAAATCACAAAATGGCTACGCCATTTTGTGATTTGGTATTAGTTTTAGTTTTTAAGTCACAAAAGTGTTTTCACACTTTCGTGAATTGGTATAGGGATTATGATGATTGCTATATGTGTTTTTATGTTATGCCAAAGTTTCAGCTTTATATAGGAATTGTCGCTACGGGGCTGCTGGTTAGCTGTCAGCCAAATCTGCCCCAATCGCCAACAAGCACGAGCAATCCTACTACCGAAAAAGCAATTAACTATTTACGATCGCAGCTTAATTTGTCATCTAGTATGGCGATCGCAGTGGAGTCGCAAAAGTCCCAATCAGTGAATATCAGCGATGTATGTCAAACCGTCGCCCCCACCCAAGACGGCTTAGAAATAACTCTCATTGCCGAGAATATGCGCTACATTCTCCAAACTAATCGAGATGCGAGCAAAATTGAAGTTTGTCGCTCTGAGGATGCTAAACCCGAAACTACAGGTAAATATACGGGTGCGGGCTATATCCTGCGCTACCCTGCCGAATGGAAAGCGATCGATCTGGGTTTAGAACCATCAGGGGCAAGTACTGTCATTTTTACACCCAGTCGGGAGATCGCTATGGGGGAAGGATCTAGAGATAAAACCGAATTAGTTAATAAACTACAGTTAGACCAGCAGGTCTATACGATCGTGTCTCGGCAAGCGCTGGATGGCAAAGCGATCGCCACCGACGGCGAGGAAAGAGCAAAAGATCTGGTGACAATTCCCTTTGATGCCAAGGTGAAAGGAGCAAAGTCTGGCTCTAGAAAGGAATTCACCAAGGAATTTACCAAGGAATTGCCAGCGGCGATCGCAAATAGCTCGAATAAGCAGCCTACTTCAACCCAATGGAAAGTAAAAGTATTAACCCTAGAAACCGATAAATTTGTATATAGAGTTTGCTACTATCAACCTGAAGCCAAGGACAGCCCCGATAGTCCTAACGCTAAAGTATTCGATCAGTTTGCCAATAGTTTCTCCCTCATTCCCTAAAAAGCCACAGATGGGCGACGCTTTGCGTCGCCCATTTTTATCATTGCAGCGCTTTGCGCTCAAATCCAAACCAAGAAACTTTTTGAAAGTGTTGTTTCGCAACACTTTCAAAAAGTTTCTTGTGGTTCTTTTATAGATAATTTAAATAAAAACTACAGCTTCGACTTCGCTCAG
>NZ_LIRE01000276.1 GCF_001402795.1 Pseudanabaena sp. 'Roaring Creek' | reverse complement strand
GCCATTCATCTTTGGGGTTTTGAAACGAGTTACCGCAATTGCCGATTAAACGAACTACAAAGGAATTTTTAAAAGCGTTGCACAGCAACGCTTTTAAAAATTCCTTTGGTTTAGGTTTGAGCGCAAAGCGCTAAACCCAGAAGAGTGTTGCAGCGCTTTGCGCTGCAACACTCTTCTGGGTTTTGTTTTTGTCCTAACATAACTGGCTACTGCTATACATGGTTATAGGAAGCAGAATTTAGAAATAAACTGGTTTTGGGTTAGCATAAGTTTTAGTTAAACTTGCGAAATTTTCGATTTTCTATGCCTAAGCTGTCAAAACCACCCGATCCTAACGATCCTGAATACCAAAGCCTCGAACGTAGGGTTAACTTTTATTTGCACCTTGCCATCTATTCGGCTTGTATGACCTGTATGTGGTTTATTCAATCAATCACTGAAAAAGTATGGATATGGTCAGTGTGGGTAGCGGTAATCTGGGCAGTTTTGCTGCTCGGTCACGGCATTTGGGTTTTATCCAAAGAAAGTCAGATGCAGAATGTAGAGAACTAAAGATGGGCAGCGTTTCGCGCTGCCCATCTTTGCCTACTTAGACTGGGAGGGAAATATAGCTGTCGCTGTACTAGGACATAAAACCCAAGAATTAATTGGCGGAGCTTTGCTCCGCCAATTAATTCTTGGGTTTTGATTTGTCCTAAGTCAAGTGACTGTAGCCATAGCTGCTCTAAAATAATTGGCTATAGCCATATACCCAACCTTTAATTCCATGAGTACTTCAGAACGTATCGAACAATTAGCCGCAACGATCGCCGAGGATATTTACATTGACATTGCGAAGTGGCATTTGTATTTAAATGATGCCCATTTGCATCGTCCCCTCGCGGAAAAGTTTTATCCCATGCTACCCGATGGTATCACTTCGGCGGATGTCGCTAAGGTCTTAAATGGAACTACGATCGAAATTGGTGGTGGTAATCGTGAACTTCCCTTAAGCGATCTGATTCCTAAGTCTTGCCAAAATAGACTATTGACTATTTTAGAAGAATTTGAATATTAAAAATAATGGAAGATGCTTTGCATCTTCCATTATTAGGTACTTGCGAGAAAATAAGATGCCAATCCAGATTTGCCAGAATCGTTGGTGCGGCTCCGCCGCACCAACGATTCTGGTTTTATATTTGGTACTTCATTAAGTCGCAAGTCCCTTACCTCTCAAAGAGCGTTTTAACGATCTATGACCACCGTCGTTCCCAATCCTGTCTTTCAATCCATGCGTCGTCGTTTGGCGTTTTGGTATGCGAGCGTGACCGCAGTTTTATTAATTGTCTTTGCCACGGGCTTTTATCTCTACGTCCAATCAACCTTAATCGATCGCATTGATGACACCATCGATCACGTTGCCGAAGTAATCGAGCGATCGCTGATCCGATCTAATTTAATTGATTTGGAATCCGACTTTAGTCGCAATTTTTCGGCAAACGCTCAAGCAATTGATGCCGATCATATCGATATTGACTGGTTCAGCGCTAAGGGGGAAATTCTTTGGACGACTAATATCAATACGGAGTCATTACAATTGCGGGAAAGGGGGATTCTGCGACCTGTATATCACACCGTACATTTATCTGATGCTGAGCCATTAAGACAGATGACCGAGCCGATCATCATCAATGGCAAGCTTTTAGGATATTTACGCATCAGCCATCCTTGGTTTGAAGTTACTAAACCGATTAAGCAATTGTTTCTCGATCTCGCCATCGGTACGACGCTGATGATATTTGTCGTTTTACTATGTGGTTGGTGGCTGGCGGGAATTGCCCTAGAACCCGTACGCGAATCCTATCAAAGGTTAAAACAGTTTACGGCGGATGCTTCCCACGAACTTCGCAATCCGATCGCCGTAATTCAGACCAATGTCCAAGTGGCGCTTGCCGATCCCGATCCTACATTTCAGCGATCGCAACTGGAAGCGATTGAAAGGATTACCCGCCGTTTGGGGAGATTAATTGACGATTTATTATTTTTAGCGCGTCATGATGGAGGAATGACCAATCAACGCCGAGAAGCTTGCAATTTATCGCAAATCCTGTATGAAGTAGGCAAAGAACAGGAAGCGATCGCCCAGCAAAAGGAAATCCGCCTTGAATTGCCCAGCCCAGATGCCAAACTAATTATTTCAGGAGATCGCGATCGCTTAGGGCGTTTATTTACAAATCTGGTGAGTAATGCGATCGCCTATACACCGACGGGCGGCAAGGTGCAGATCGCAGCGCTGAGTAATTCTCAAGATCGAGTACAGGTGCAGGTCAAGGATACGGGCATTGGCATTCCCGAAACTGAGCTATCCCAAATATTCGAGCGCTTCTATCGCTATCAACCGCAAAAAAGTAGCAAGTCTAGTTCTAAATCCGCCAATTCCTTTACCAGCGAATCGGGTCTGGGACTAGCGATCGCCAAAGCGATCGCTGAAAGTCATCAAGGGCAAATTACGGTCGAGAGCAAAGTCGGACAGGGAACTACTTTTACTGTTAATCTTTACAGCGCTTTGCGCTCAAATCCAAACTAAGAAAAATCTTGAAAGCCTTGCAAAGCAAGGCTTTCAAGATTTTTCTTGAGGTTCGTTTGATCGGTAATTGCTGTAGGAAATTTCGGGCAGTCCTATAGCAACGTAATAGATAGTGAGGACAAATCAAACCCCT
>NZ_LIRE01000275.1 GCF_001402795.1 Pseudanabaena sp. 'Roaring Creek' | reverse complement strand
GACCTAAAAGGTGACCATTGTTTGACAAAAAAAGAGGTGTTTTATGTAATTTCTAAGCTTTTTCTTACATAACTAAAACGGCGGCAATTTCAGGGTTTAGCTTGAAATTGCCGCCGTTTTAGTGACGGGACTGATCGGGATCGAACCGATGACCTAGCGCTTAGGAGGCGCTTGCTCTATCCAACTGAGCCACAGCCCCAAAAACGTTACAAGATCGCTTTTAAAAAGTAACTTTAAAAAAGCTCAAAAAGCAACATAGACATTATAGCAAGCACCTGTAAAAAATATTAAAGCCCAAGAGAGGATTGCTGCGCTCCGCGCAGCAATCCTCTCTTGGGCTTTATACCAAATGAGTATCAATAGGAGTATCAATGACTGGTAACCGATAAGCCCTCAACAATCATTGCCGATACATACAAAGAACCATGCCATTGGCGATCGCTAGCCACGGCAACCACCTGATTGAGTGCAGTATAGGCATTTCCCGACAGCATCGTATCCTTCACCCTGCCGATGATTTTGCCATTTTTAACGCGATAGCCCAAATCGACATTAATCGAAAAATCCCCCGACAAGTCCATATCGTCACCTAAAACTTGATCGACGATCAACCCATTTTTTAAAGTTGCCGCCAATTCTAAAATATCGCCTTGAATAGTTTGACTGGCGGAGATTGCTAAATTAAATAGTCCAGGACTGGGATAATTGCCTAAATCCCCGCGAAAACCGTTCCCCGTAGCCGCAATATTTAACTCATCGCAAGTCTTGAGATCGCCATAAAACCCCTGTAAAATACCGCGATCGATCCATTTAATTTCCTGAGTTGGCGTGCCTTCATCATCAAAGGGCGAGCTATAAACCCCAAAATCGGGATGTTGCGTCACGCTAAAGATATCAGCAATCACTGGCTGTCCGACCTTATCTTGCCAAGGGGTAGCTTTTTGCAGCACCTGCCTGCCACTCATCGCCATCGCCACTATTCCCCAGAGCAGATCGGCAGCCTTGCTCGTAAAGATCACAGATACCTTCCCCGATGGCGCAGGCGCATTCTTCTTCGCCCAGTCTAAATATTGCCGTACCTTTTGGGCGATCGCCTGAGGCGACAAATTTCCCCGTTCCGATCGCCCATACCAAACATTGAGAAAATCATCGCCCCGCGTCAACTCCGCACTCAGAGAGCCATCCACCGTAATATCAGTGTAACCACAGTCCAAGCCCCGACTATTCAGAATACGTACCGTCTCGCGACTACAATCCCAATCCGCACTACAAATTGCCTCAGGATAACTTGTCAATACCTGCGCGATCGCCTCGCGCCCCCAATCAACCATCTGTTCGACATTAATTTCTTTTCCATAGAGCTTGGGGTAATCAGCAACAGTAGTTTCCCGCAATCGGATCTCTTCAGGCTCGTTCAACCCACTCAAAGCGATCGCTTGCGCGACCAAGTCAGAGGGTTCGACCAATCCATAGGCGATCGCTAAACCCACTCGTCCCCCTTGCCAAACTCGCAGCCCCACCCCTTCAGAGTCAATACTTTCAAGCTGTTTCAAGCGATTTGCCTCAAAAAAAACAGGATGCGAAACTGAATTCGAGACATATACTTCCGCAGCTTCCGCTCCTGATTTGAGGGCAAGTTCTAATAATTGTTCGGGGTCAATGGTCATGGCGATCGCTAAGGATTTCTCAACCTAGATGCTACCAAATAGCGACAACCTCCAGATATAGAATGGCGGCGCAAATCACCACCATTCTCTTCTGGGATTTTATTCGGGATTTGAGAAAGGGTTTGCATAGCAAACCCTTTCTCAAATCCCAAAAGTAAAAGCCTTGCGTAGCAAGGCTTTTACTTTTGGGATTTAAAAATTTGCCAGCTTAACCTGAACTGACGTGAATACCAATTCAAAAAATGGCAATGCCATTTTTTGAATTGGGTTTAGGTAGCATGGCGACCCATTAAACCAGCAAGATTAGCCAGAGCAGTAAAACCGCGTTTCATTTTTTGTTTGCGCTGCATCTTGCGAAGAATATTAACCACAGCCTCTAAGTCATGGTTATCATCTGGAGGCTTCTTGGCTCGAAGATGTTTGAAAGGTAGCACGATCCCAAAATGAAGAGCGGCATTGCAAAAAGCATTGAGCATCGCCCGTTCAGGGGCATGAACACCAATGGCAGTCTCTCCCACTTGAATCAAGCAGCCTTTGTCACTGCCCGTTGCCTCGCGGGTAATCCCACCGACAGTCAGCAGACAGCGCATGGTGATGTAGTCCGATACAGCTACAGGCGAGGAAAAGCTCACCTGCCAATTATCCTTATGAGCATCTAGGCGCGAACAAAGCATTTGCCAAACCGTAAAGAATTCCGAAGACTCGTTTTGACCGACAACATTTTCTGAAATGCCAAAAGAGCGTGCCTTAGAAGCCGATAAACTGAGGATAGGAGCAGATGAATCAGGAAAGCGCGTCATAGAGGAGACCAAAAACTCTTTGATTAATGTACGATAATCAAAGAGAAAAGTCACCCCCCATTTATAGGTAAAAAGATGCAAAAACAGGCAAAAAATAGCTTGGCAAATATTTTACTAATTCTTACAGACTCAAGCTCTTGATCCATTGCCCATTAATGGCATGTTATGGCTACCGCCAACTTTATCAGGACATAAAACCCAAAATCATGTTGTCGCGCGGAGCGCGACAACATGATTTTGGGTTTTAATTTTGTCCTAATAAGACTGGCGGTAGCTATATATTCACTTAAGTCAGGAAATCAAACCCAATAGAGAGTTAACTCTCTATTGGGTTTGATTTCCTGACTATAGCTATGCCTAGAGCGCATGAATCACATTGGTGACCACGCCCCAAATATGCAAATCAACATTTTCATCGATTTCAATGGGTTGAAAATTTGGATTTTCGGGCATTAACCACAGTTTATTCCGATGCTTGCGTAAGCGCTTTACCGTTAGCTCTCCATTCACAACTGCGATCACGACCTTGCCGCTAATGGGTTCAATCGCGCGATCGACCACTAACAAGTCGCTGGGATGAATTCCCGCATCCAGCATCGAATCACCGATAACTCGCACTAAAAAGGTCGATTCTGGATGCTTCACCAGATGGCGATTGAGGTCGATTTTTCCCTCTATATAATCTTCAGTCGGGGCGGGCAGGCCTGCGGCAACTGGATTAAGATAAAGAGGTATCCTGCATCTAGTATCGCTATTGGTCGAAAATATCGACGCGACAATAGTTGATGGCTCTATCTTTTGGGGGTTTTGTAAGTTTTGGGGAATTCTCGCCAAGGCTTCTAAAATCTCATCGGCAATACTTACTGGCAAGCGCACAGCTTTAGTCGTTTCATTATATTTGCCAGTACCTACAGGACGGCCTGCACCCTGACGCTTCCCACCACGCGGCATAGTCTTTCTCTCTCGCTATTTAAATTAATAAGTGGCTCGCATATCATGACGATTATTATTAAGGCGATCGCCTTAATTATCGCCACAGATATAAGAATGCGATTATATGAATATCGTACGCTAACAAAGATAATTTGCAAGAATTAGCGATTATTTTTATAGCTGCCGTCAAGCTGTATCAGGACATCAAACCCAAAAGGGGGTTGCCGCGCTCCGCGCGGCAACCCCCTTTTGGGTTTGATATAATTCCACAAAAGAGCAACGAGCTATGCTCGTTGCTCTTTTGTGAAGCATTTTAGTTGTTTAGAACAAGCCCAAGGTCAAAGACTTGTCGATAGGCATTGTGGAGCCAATACCCAACCATAGGGTAAAAGCAGTACCAAACAAGAAAACTGCCATGGCGACAGGACGACGGAAAGGATTTTGGAATTTGTTTACATTCTCAATGAAAGGAATGAGGATCAAACCAACAGGAATCAAGCTCTGGAGCAATACACCCAAAAGCTTGTTAGGGACGATCCGCAAAATTTGGAATGCAGGATAGAGGAACCACTCAGGGAGGATTTCCAATGGAGTTGCAAAGGGATTAGCAGGTTCGCCAACCATCGTCGGATCAAGCACTGCCAAACCAGTAATCAAGGCGATCGTGCCAGTAATAACTACGGGGAACATGTACAGAAGGTCATTCGGCCAAGCTGGTTCGCCATAATAATTGTGACCCATGTTCTTTTCCAACTTTGCCCGCAAAATTGGATCGTTCAAATCGGGAAGCTTTTCAGTCTTTGCCATTTTATTGCTCTATATTATGGAGTAATGGTTTTCTAAAATTATGTAGTACGGAAATCGTAGGAGAGAGGCAAATACAAGAAACCTTACAAACGAAGGTTTACAAGGGACCAGAAATGCCTTGCTTACGAATCATCAAGAAGTGGGCAAGCATGAACACAGCAATCAACCAAGGCAATACAAATGTATGCAAGCTGTAGAAACGAGTAAGGGTTGCTTGTCCGACGCTTTGACCGCCACGAAGTAGTTCTACTAGAGTTCCGCCGACAACAGGAATGGCTTCAGGTACGCCAGATACGATCTTTACCGCCCAGTAGCCGACCTGATCCCAAGGTAGAGAATAGCCAGTTACGCCAAAGGTAACGGTGATAACGGCGAGGATTACGCCAGTGATCCATGTTAATTCACGGGGCTTTTTGAAACCACCAGTCAAATAAACGCGGAATACGTGCAAGATCATCATCAAAACCATCATGCTTGCCGACCAACGGTGAATCGAGCGGATTAACCAACCAAAGTTAACGTCGGTCATGATGTAGCGGACGGATTCAAAGGCTTCCGTTACGGATGGCTTGTAGTAAAAGGTCATCGCGAAGCCTGTCGCAAACTGAATCAGGAAGCAAGTGAGGGTGATGCCGCCAAGACAGTAAAAAATATTAACGTGAGGAGGAACGTACTTACTCGTAACGTCTTCTGCAAGCGCCCCGACTTCAAGGCGATCGTTAAACCAATCGTAAACTTTACTCATGTAATTGAAAAACCCAAGATTGCTGAACTAGTTAACAATTTTTTGATAGCTGTAATATATTTTAATGCTTTTGACAGATGTAAGCAAAGCTAAACATAGTTTTTTAACAGGCTTTAAAAACTTATATCAGATTTCTACAGTGCTTATCGAGCTTTAAGCGCTAACTCTAAGCAAATAAAGCAAATACTTGTTTACAAATACTTGTTTAAGGGGTTTGGGTTTGCCGATCCTTTGATGAAGTTACCAAATTACACTCTAACCATAAAAAAATTATGACTATGAACGATTTACCAGATAAATCCACGGATAAAGAAAGCGATCGCCCCGAAAGCCATAGCGCCATTATCCGCGAGATGAATATCGATGATATCGCTCCAATTTTTCACTTAGGCGAGCAATTATTTACTAGCGATCTCTATCCATACCTCTATCGAACATGGGACGAATGGGAGGTAATCGGTATGTACAATACGGACTCCGAATATTGCTTGGTTGCCGAAGTTGACGATCAACTAGCAGGGTTTATTCTCGGCACAATTATTATTAAGGCTTCATGGAAATATGGCTATATCACTTGGTTAGGGATTAGCCCCAACTTTCAGCGCAAGGGGATTGCCGATCGCCTTGTCGATAAGATCGTGGAGCGGATGATCGAGGATAACGTCAGGTTTATGCTCGTTGATACCGACCCCGCCAATACCCCCGCCATTAATTTCTTTACTCGCAAAGGTTTCGGTAATGCCAGAGAGCATGTTTTCCTGTCGCTAAATCTCGCCAAACATGAATATTACGGTAGATTGATTAATTACGAACGGGATAAAGCCGAGCGCAACCGTCCGCGATCGCGCCGCCGCACTTAAAGTTTCATCGAAACCCATTGTATTTAACCCTTTGAATTAGCCCAGAATTGCCACAAATTACATTTCTTCAGGGTTAATACCCATCTCTCTGAGCTTTTCCATAAGTCGTTGGGCTTTTTGTTCGGTCTGAAGCTGTAACTCCTCCGCCTTTTGTTTGGCAAGTCTCTCTTGATTAGCAATTAGCCTTTCTTGATTAGCGATCGCTTCAGCATTAGCCAATTTTTCGTTGGCGGTCAGATAGCGATTGCCCGAAGGATCGTACCAATAGAGCCATTCCCGATACCAAGCGATATGCTCTCCCTTTTCATAACCAAGCGCTAATCCAATTTCTGGCAACCAAACCTGATGATTCTCTGTTGGTAAAAGTTCGTATTTCCCTGCAATCAGTCGATAAACCTCCAATCTTTGTCTATGCTTAAACCGTCCTCTACGACCACTGAAAGGGTTGTAAATTGCATAATACAAAACTCCTAATGCTTGATAATCGGCTAACTTATCTTCATATTCGCTGTTATAACGTTCAGAAACAACTTCTAAAGAAAGGATCGGCATAATATTCTCTTCTGCCCATAGCACATAACTCAAGCGTCCTCGTTCGCCCGTATCGTGCTTAACGCCGATCGCTAAAAAGCCATCAGGGACGATCGCTGGTTCGTCTGGATTGTAATAAACCGCCATATCCACACCGAAGTACCAATCATCGCGATCTGCCCAAATATCAGCTAACAAACTCAGCAGGAGATTGGGAATGTCATTTTGTAACTGGTTATCCACTGGTGTTTCGTCTGAGGATGGCAATTCTTCGGCGGTTGGAAGAATGCGGTTCTTGCTGTAGGTGAGGTTGACCATAGCTTATTCAAGCGTGGTGTTGATTGTTCGTGATTATAGCAAACCTGAATTATTGCAGCATTAGGTAGGACTGATGCTGCAATGAACTAGATGAGTACTTTTTGGATTTTTAACTAAGGAATAATTCAGTATGTTTTGATATAGATAATTCAAATAAAAACTACAGCTTCGACTTCGCTCAGCTAGCTTACACCGAGGGCTGAGCGAAGTCGAAGCCCGTCTACAAGTTATTTAAAACAACTATA
>NZ_LIRE01000274.1 GCF_001402795.1 Pseudanabaena sp. 'Roaring Creek' | reverse complement strand
TATAGCTATAGCCAAATAAGTTAAGACATAAAACCCAGAAGAGTGTTGCGGCGCTTCGCGCCGCAACACTCTTCTGGGTTTTGTTTTTGTCCCAACATAACTGGCTACTGCTATATATGCGAATTATAGCGAATTATAACTGTTGCCAAGATTAGGACACACACCCCCAAAAATAGAATAGCGCCGCCATTCTATAAAACAGAAAACATCCTGCAATGCAGGATGTTTTCTATCTGTTTTAGGAAAGATGCTGTCATGTATTGGAAACTACACAGCTTGACAATAAGAGCTATACGCCTACAGGAGTGGGAATACTGCTGAAGTTAGGAACGAAGGGCTTGTTGAACAGTTGCGCCAATTGACGAGGAGCGCGATCGCACCAGTTGCGCTTACCGTAGACATAGCCAGCGATGAGAGGAAGAGCTACAGTTGCTTCCGAGTAAACCATTTGCTCTTGGACAATGTCCACCTTGCCCCAAGAATGTGCTTCCTTCAGAGTGGAACCTGAGAGAGCGCCATCACGTTCGTCAGCAACGGTAATCTGGACTGCGTATTTGTGCATTGCTGCTTCAAAACCAAGCAATTCCGCTGCAACAACTGTGTCTTGAGCAAAGTTCTTGGGAACACCACCACCGATCATGAATAGACCAGTATGAGGGCTTGCCAACTTGCATTGAGTCAATTCACGGAAATCGCGTACGGAGTCAATGCTGATGTGATCTTCAGGAGAGTTCCATTGGTGGTGAACAAGTCCAAAACCTGCGGAACAGTCACTGAAAGCAGGAACGAAAATAGGGATTTGATGTTGGTAGGCAGCCAATACCACCGAGTGACGGTTCTTCGCGTTCTTATCGAGATAGGCTCCCATTTCATGGATGAATTCACGGGAAGAGTAGGTGCGACGAGGTAAAGAATTCGCGATCTCAGCGATCGTCATGTCGCAAACGCGCAATTCATCTTCATCGATGTAGGTGTCATAAATGCGGTCAATGGCATTTTCGCGGAGGACTGCATCATCAGCAAAGGTATCACCGACATAGTGACGAAAGCCGAGGGCTTCAAAGAAGTCTTGGTCAACGATATTTGCGCCTGTAGAGACAATCATGTCAACCATGTTGTTGACGATCAAATCGTAGATAACTCCCTTCAGCCCTGCACTAAATAAAGAACCAGCTAAACAAAGGATGATCGCGCAATCTTTATCTTTAATCATATCGTCATAGATATGAGCTGCACGTCCGAGGTTTCTACCTTGGAATGCTGTATTTGCCATTGCGTCAACCAATCCGACAACATCAAAAGCTTTGATGTCAATATGTTCAACAGTCTGTTTAAGTAGATCGCGTTTCATGATTTTGTTTGTCCTAGATGCTATGTGTTGT
Source organism: Pseudanabaena sp. 'Roaring Creek' (assembly GCF_001402795.1). Classification (GTDB taxonomy): domain Bacteria; phylum Cyanobacteriota; class Cyanobacteriia; order Pseudanabaenales; family Pseudanabaenaceae; genus Pseudanabaena. Next base: position 13,326 of record NZ_LIRE01000274.1, on the reverse strand, counting down.
AGATGTATGCGAAAAAATTTTGAGCAAACTTCAATAACAGAACAAGCAAAACTACATACTCACGCATCAGGTAAAACTTTCATCTATGCCCATGATGACTCACAGCCCATATCAATCTTTTCGATAAAAGATATCGGCTCCAGCACCATTACACACAAACAAATCCTACCCCTAGGGAGTTCTTTGCTGCCTATTCAGTTTTGAAAAAATATTTAAGCTTCCCCATGACGAGAAGCGATCGACCTAGGCTGTTAACAGTGGTTACAACCCTGATAGTTAGAAGGTCGATCGGAACATACTAGGTCCTTCACAGGCATCGTCCCAAGAAAGAGTAGGATCAGACTCGCGTCTTTCTCCTAACTTTAGGTTGAGGAGCCAATCACATCCAAGCAATAAAACCAGCTTTTTCAATTTCTATATAACTGAGTGCAACAAGTCCTTAAATACAATAGCACTTTTTTTAATAAACACAAGCAAAATGGCGCTAGAGGATCTATTTGTTAATGCGTTTAACTGTGTACTAGGAGACTTGTAGAGACTAAGCCTCCTTTTTGAAACAAGATAGACGTATTTCATGCAGGGACGATCATGATGACAGCGCAGTATCAGGCGGCTCTACACTCCTATGCAGAGGGTCGGTATGAAGAGGCAATGCAACAGTTCTCAGAATTGTTGTATGAAGATCCTCGCAATCCCAAGCTGCATATTTGGTTGGGGGCAACTTTTCGTAAGGCAGGAAAGATTGAGTATGCCAAGGTTCAGTACCAACAAGTATTGACCCTTACTGACGATCCTGACCTACTCGATTTGGCGAGTACTTCCCTTGCTCAAATTCAGAATAAGCTTGCTAATATTGCCAAGAAAAACAAGTCTCCCGAAGATCTTAAGGATCTTCAGGAAAATGCAAATACTTTCAGTACTTTTAATCAAAAGTCTAAGCCAAAAGGATCTGTGGATCAGGGGACTGGCGATCAAGTAACGGATAAGCTCGAAGGGGCTAAGCAGAAAAATCGAAACTCGCAACCAAAATCTGGACGTAACAAAAACCCTAAGTCTAATGGGACGAGTGCTAATAGTATTGCCTACATAATCGATCCTGAAGATGAATCGGGTTTAGATGAATTGACGGTCTTAGCTACGTCTCCTAGTAAGCCGGTTGCTAAATCAAAATTTACAGCCAATGCCGTGGGTGCGAGTAATGGGAATGGAACGATCCCCCCCCCACCTGCGATCGCTGCGCTATCTAAGAATGCACCTCAGAATCGCGAACAGGTAAATCCTTTGGCACAGCCAGAGGATCTGCTCGAAGATCAGCCCTTGATATTTGGCGATATAGAGAATCTTGTGGAAGATATTGATGACCTAAATGATCGATCTTCCTCCTACGCACTAATTGGCGATGGTTTAATAGGTGATGGGCTGATTGGCGATGGGCTGATTGGTGAAACTCAGAAAAGCTATCAATCAAGTAACAGTCAGGATACAACCCTTAAAGGTAAAGGTGAAAATAAAGGTGAAAAGAATAAGGATTTAGATTCCGTATTTCTTGATTGGGGGACATCATCTCAAAATAGTCGCGTTAAGGGGAAAGATACTGCCGCGATCGCTTTGGAGGATATGTTTAAATTCTCTAGCGTGGGGCAAAAGATCACTCTATGGGGTACGCTAATTGCCACCATTCCTGCGCTCGCTTTAGGGATAGCTGCCTATCAAGTCGGGGATAGCTTGTTATTAAATAGGGTTAAGCAAGCCCAACAGTCGGAGGCGATCGCCCTTGCCAATGCTACAAAAAGCTTTCTCAAGGGGCAAACGGGCGATGTGGAGGTCTTGCAGAAGCTCTTGGGATCGACGGATTTAGGGCAAATCAATTCACCCAAACCAGCCAATCCGACAAACAATAAATTGCTTTCCCTTGAGTCCCTACCAATTGCTGAGCAACGTCAATATAAGCAGCAGTTGACTAATCGCCTTAATCTTTACGGTCAAGCCTATCCTGAATATACAAGCATCGCTTTGTTTAGTATTAATGGTGAATTACTGGCTCAGTCAGCTAATTCCAAAACGCTGCAGACTATTAATCCCAAAGCGCTTAATAGGGCAAAGTCCACTGAAACAGTGCAACTTAGTAATTCGATCGTTACCAAGAATGGAGCCTACTTTTATGCGGTTGCCCCAATTAAATTTGCTGGTTCACCAAAGGCTAGCGTGATCTTACAGGTGGAAATTTCTACGAAAAATTTGGTGAATGAATTAACTAACGCCAGAAATAATAATGGGGTTGGGAATGGTAATTTTTATGTGATTGATAGCGCTAATAAGTACTTTGCTAGTTCGCAGCCAATTACGGGCAGTGAAGATGCTTTAGCAGATTTTGCGATATTAACCGATTTGAGATCGGGACAGTCCGCGAATCCCAAGGATTTAGTTAGGGGCGATCGCAATGTCCAAATGGTTGCCTATGCACCTGTTCCTAATGCCCAAGCTGCTGAATCCTTGACTTTAGACATACTGACAACTGTTGACAAAGCCACTGTCATTGCAGGCAACCAGAATCTACTGTTAGTAATTGGTATTGGTATCGGCGCAACTCCCTTACTTGCCGCAGCCCTTATTTATGCATTGTCGCGGCGCATAAGTACCAAACTTAAAGATATTCGGGCTGTTTTACGAGATCTCAGGCAGGGGAATGTTGATGCTAGCTTTGGGGCTTTAAGCGTGGAAGGAAATGACGAATTGTCAGACATTTCTTTCAGTATTAATCGGATGTCCGAGCAGTTTCAGACGATGATTCAAAAGCAGGAGCAGGAGAAACAACACCTGCAATTGCAAGTGGTCAAACTGTTTAAAGTCTTAGCAAAACTGGCGAGAGAAGAAAAACAAGAGGTTAAAGATGAGGATTTACTAGACGAGAAAATATTGCATTTGGGTAAAAAAGTACGAGCGGAGATCGTCCAAAGACATGCTGAAGCTGAGAGCTATCGCCTACAGAAGGAAGAGCTTCAGGAGCAGTTGATGAAGATGCTCAAGGATGTCCAAGCTCTGTCTGAAGGGGATCTTACTGTCTCCGCCAAGTCGATTGACGGTAGTTTAGAGAATGTGGCTATATTCTTTGATGATGTAATTCGGGGTTTACATAATATCGTTGGTCAAGTGAAATCATCGACTAACCAAGTTAATTTCTCCCTCGGACAAAATGAGCAGGCGATCGCTAATCTCGCAAGTATTTCGCAAAGACAATTAGATACAGTGACGCGCTCCCTTAATACTGCCCAAATGGCGAAACTTTCGGCAGATACGATCGCCAACCATAGTCAGCGAGTAGTGCAATCATCACAACTGGTAGCAGAGAAACTATCGGATGGCGATCGCTCTCTGGATGCGGTTATGTCTAAGGTCGGCGAATTACAAAACACGGTTTCGATCACTGCCAAGCGAATCAAACAATTGGGAACTGTATCCCAAAAAATTGCGAAGGCAATTTCGACAATTAATGAGATTGCCATTAAGACAAACTTCCTCGCAATTAACGCAACGCTTGAATCTTCACGGACAGGAGATGGCGTTAGTGGATTTGCGATGGTTGCTGAAGAGGTTGGCGAACTGGCGTTCCGTTCCGTTGAGGTAACTAAAGAAGTAGAAGTCCTACTTGGTAATATCCAAACCGAAACTACGGCTGTAATGGCAGCAGTGGAATCGGGTAGCAATCAGATCTCGGAAAGTAATACATTGACGATCGCCGCTAAGGATAGTCTCCAACAAATCGCGCAGATCTCACAGCAAATTGATGGATTGATGGTAGCGATCGCTGAGGCAACATCATCCCAAGTTCAAACATCTGAGGGGGTTGCGAACTTGATGCAGGATATTTCTCATATGGCTAAGAGAACCTTGGCTTCTTCATCGGAGGCTGCCAAATTTATTAAGGCAACGCGTCGGTATTCTGGCGAACTACAACAGTCATTAACTCATTTTAAAACATGATGCAAAAAACATAATGCAAAACCATGATGCAAACTCGATCGAGTCTACCTGAGCGATCGATCTTTATTACTACTGAGTTTTAAGGCGGAAGATAAACAAAGTTAGATATACCGACTTTTCCTATGATTGAAATATTACCTCAACCGAAAAAAATCTTTTCTGAAGAATCTCAAGTTCACACTCAGGACATGAAAAATAAAGTTCTGGAATTAGATTCGACTTTACCAAATTTTCGCGAGCAAATTGACAGTCTGATTGCCACGAATAAATTGCTCCAAGCTGCCGCGGTTCGGGCAGATTTTTGCCAGCCGAACTCTGCTTTTGCGGAGACAATTAGGCGTTTCGAGGAGGTGTTTTATTTATTGCGCGATCGCCATTCTGAGGTTGATTGGATTACGAAGGAGTTGCTTTTAGAGATAATTGGCGTAGCTAATCAGATAATTAATGAGTTCTGTCTGGAGATCGAAACCTCTAAAGACTGGATGAAAATTCAATGTGACTTGTTCGAGCAACTCCATGAGGATCTGTCATTAGAATTGGAAGTATTTGACACTCTAGAGGAAATAAACTCTAAGGATAAAAGCGAACCTTTTGGTTTGGATAATACGTCGGAGGGGATGCATTTATTCGATATAGATTTTAGGACGGATTTGGATGATGCTTTTGAAGAGGATTTTGCCAATCCATCCTATCTAAGCAATATCAATATAAGCAGTCAGCTTAACGGTTTGGATGGTTTTCTGATCATTCAGGAGGATCAAGACTTAGCCATTGATGCTAGCGAACCATTTGAGAATATCTCAGCAATGGCCAGTAGGGAATTAGAAGGTTTGTTTCCTGACCTGTTTTCGGATGCTTCGGATACTATCGATATTCTAGATGACGATCTAGATGGGGTTTCTGAGGGTTCTAGTGACTTAGGAAAAGAAACTCCAATTGGTGACGAGAATATATTGCCCATGCCTGAAATTCTTGCAGAAATATTTACGGAATCCCCTTTTGAAGTCTTGGCGAATGATTCTGATTCCGATGAATATGACCCCATGCCACAGGAAATCAGCGCAAGAGAGTCTATAGTTCTAGAGGATATTCCTGAGGCTAGGCATGCAAATCCCTCTATTCCCCTATTGCGGGAACTTGAAGTTCCATCTGAGCTTCCTAGCCTTGATTTAATCGAAGATAATTATGTCGACATCTCGATCTCCAGCGATTTCTTTGAAGCTATTGATAACGGGGACGATCGCTCAATATCTGGTGATTTTTTTGAATCTTTAGAAGGCGATTTAATCTCCAGCGATTTTTTTGAATCTTTAGAGCAAGACGATATATCTATTGGTTTGACTGATAGTGATATGGGCGATGACGATATGTCTATTGGTTTGATTGCCAACGATTTTTTCGCATCCCTAAAGCAGGATAAAGAGCAAGATCATAATATTTCTATCGAATTGATTAATACCGATTTTTTTGTAGCCTTGGAGCAGGGTGATGATATTCCTGATGATGTTGACCATTCTCTAGGATTGGATCAGGACTTCCAATTAGCTTCATTAGCTGATGCTGAAATAGTTAGAGAGGATTTTTCCGTTTCCGATATTGATACCTCGTTGGAGGAATCACCAATTTATCATAATAATATTGATAATACTTCCACTGATTGGCAGGATCTGTCTCAGTTGGATTTGGGCGATCGCGAAATGTCCTATGCAGAATTTACAAATCTGTCATTGACCGCTAACTATGAAATGAGTCCAGAAACCGATGGGGTCGATTTAATCGAAGCAAAAGCTTCCCAAAGTGATGGGAGTGACAATGAAGAAACCATTCGGCTTCCCTTAAATCATGTAGAACTGCTGGGTGATCTGTCGGAAGAACTATTGTTGCGTAAAGGGAGTATTGATGTTTATTTAGAAGAAATGCAAATGTTGTCGGGAGAGGTGCAAAAATACCTTCAGTTGTTAGAACCTAAATTTGCGAACGATAATCCTGAGGCGATCGCAAATCTCCAAGGGGCGATCGCTAGGATCGCTAATGTCATCGAACTAGCTGACAAACAGACCGATGCGATGAGTCACGATATTTGTCATTTAAGAAAAAATTTACGTCGAGTTCTCAAATGTCCTGTCTCTAGCCTTGTGAGAAAATTTCCGCGAATTTTGCGAGAGCTGTCATTACATAATGGTAAGCAAGTTGAGTTGATTGTCAAAGGGGCTGAAATTGGGCTGGAAAGAGCGATCGCTGCCGTTGTTGCTGAGTCTATGGAAGTTTTGCTTCGTAATGCCCTCGATCATGGGATCGAGTCTATTGACGATCGCCAACGGATGGGCAAGACTCCACAAGGTAAGATCGAACTCATGGCAACTCAATCTGACGAAGGTATTCAAATCAAGGTCTCCGATGATGGGCGGGGGCTTGATATGCAAAAGATTCGCCAACAGTTTGAGCAAGCGATCGCGGTTACGGATAGGTCGGAATTTTCGGATGTGGATATGAAAGATGAGCAATTAACAAATTTGATTTTTGAGCCAGATTTCAATCTCATCAATAGTTCTGCCCAAGGAGCCAAGTTGAGCGATGTGAAAGCTAAGCTTGGCGAGTTTGGTGGTTCTATCACCGTACATTCTGAGAGGGGGAAGGGGACTCAATTTACTTTGATGTTGCCAAACCTACTTTCCTTGATGCGCGTATTACTGATTGATATCGATCGCATGTGCTTAGCAATTTCCAGTAAAAATGTATTGGAAGTAATTTCGATCGAGGATCAAGACCTTAATCAAACATTGGAAGGCAAAGAAACCTTGCTATGGCGCGATCGTGTGTTGCCAATTGTCCAACTTAATTCTCTTCTTCAGATCAATTGTCGTCAAACTTTAAGTCAAGGTGCGGAGTTGAGTCAGTCTTGGGGTTACCCCTATCGGAGTGAAACCCAGTCATCTAGTCGTAATCCGTCTTCCTTTCTGATAATTCATCACGAAAATAACTTCTTTGCCCTACAGTCAGATGGTTGCTGGCATGAACAAGAAGCGACTTTCCAGCATATTGAAGGCGATATCCTACTCCCTCAGATTTTTCTGGGAAGCGTGATTTTGGGTAATAATCAGGCGGTGGCTCTACTCAATCCTGCTGAATTAGCGAGCCAGTTTTTGCGATCGCTTCCGAAGGAAAATGAGCAATTATCACATCCGCATCCAGTAGGTTTAAACAATTTGAGTAGTTTATCTGACTTTTTTAGTGCTGGTGATAGATCCCCAGAATTGCCGCCTGTTAAATTACCTGTGCAGGTAACAACCATTGCCGACCGATTGGAGCGATCGCCTAAGTTGGAAAATCTAGAAAGTTCGGGGTTATTTACAGACGCGATCGCCAAGAGTTCGCCTCGGAAATTATTGCACCCTAGAGTATTAATCGTTGAATCTTCAGCGAATGTCAGACGCTATCTGGCGATGACACTTACCAAGTCTGGATTTGTAACCGAGCAAGTCCAAAATGCAAAGGAGGCGCTAGCCCTGTTGAAAACGGAAGTCACCCTAAGTCAGAATTTTGATGTGATGATTACTGATTTAGAGATGCCTCAAATGGATGGATTTAAGCTGCTATCGACAGTTCGCTCCGATACCGATCTCCGCAATTTGCCAATAGTTGCACTGATGGCAAAGAACAATGAAAATGGGCAAAAGTTGGCTCTAGAATTAGGCGCAAATGCTTGCTTTAGTAAGCCTTACCAAGAAAAAGAATTAGTCAACAAGCTGAAACAACTAATCGCTTGATCCCCAAGGATAGCGGAGCAAAGCTCCGCCATCCTTTGACATGTTACAGCGCTTTGCGCTTAAACCCAAACCAAGGAAATTTTTGAAAGCGTTGCTTCGCAACGCTTTCAAAAATTTCCTTGTGGTTCGTTTGATCGGTAATTGCTGTAGGGCTTGATTAAATCGTGCCTTTGAATAAACCTTGGGGTTTAAAGAGCAATACCAAAATCATAATTACTAAACCTACACCTAGCTTATAGTCAGTCCCGATACAGTATTTTTGCAACTCTCCTAAAGCCGCAGGACAGGTAGTTGCCACCTCTTGGGAAATCCCCACAATCAAGGCTCCTGCGATCGCTCCATAGGGATTGCCAATTCCTCCCAAAATTACGGCGGCAAACATGGGTAAAATTAGAAACCAACCCATATTGGGACGGAGGTTGGTAATCAATCCATACATACTGCCGCCAAAAGCTGTCATGCCTCCTGCAATTACCCATGTCCAGATGATGACAGCGTTAACATCGATACCTGCAACCTTGGCGAGTTCGGGATTATCCGCCACGGCTCGCATCGCCTTCCCAATTTTGGTGTTTTGCAATAGGTAATACAGCCCCCCAATTATGGCGATCGCTGCCACAATAACCACCATTTTATTGCGAGTCATCTCTAACCCCAATACATTAATCGCTGAAAAAGTTGGTAAATTGTATTTCTGAGGTTTTGCTCCCCAAATTAAAACGATCGCATTGCGAATCACAAGAGCTAAGCCAATTGATACGATCATCATAGTCGTTGCGGTCGCTTTTTTGGCGCGTAGGGGTTGCCATAGGATTTTTTCCCATATGAGCACTAAGGCGATCGCGATAGCACTACCAAAAGCGATCGATAACCAAATATCGAGCTTGAGGGTGGTATTGGCAAGAAAGGCAAGGTATGCGCCTAGGGTGAGAATGTCGCCATGGGCAAAGTTAGCAAGACGTAGGATGCCATAGGTAAGCGTTAAACCGACTGCCGCGAGTGCAATAATGCTTCCGACAGCGATACCATCAATGGTTGATTGCAGGACTTCCAGCATTAAAAAAATTTATCAGAACTTTGTAGCTATCCATATTAACGCCATTTAAACAATTATTCCATAAACCAGAATGCAGAGACCCTTCAAAACCCCAAAGATGAGTGGCGGCGCTCCGCGCCGCCACTCATCTTTGGGGGGTATGTTGCTATAGGTTTTCAGTTTACTTATGCTTAGCTGCTTACTTCATAATTCCTCTTCATAATTCCTCTTCTTTTTTAACGTGAGTTCAGGATAATTTGAAACGGGTTTTGAGAAAGGGTTTGCTACGCAAACCCTTTCTCAAAGCCCAAAGTAAAAGCCTTGCATAGCAAGGCTTTCACTTTGGGCTTTACCTTGGGTTTTGAGAATTTGCCAGCTTAATCCGAACTGACGTTTTTTTAGGAAAGGGATATGCTGAATTAGTTCACCATGAAAATTACAAGCGATTATTTTTACCATCTGAGACTGTAAATGCTTTGTTTGACAAGGGGTTTCAATTTCTATGTTAACTATTAATTCTATCTTTTTCTGTTAGTTATAGACGATAGTTCTCATTAATAGATTTGCAAGGTTGTAAATCCGAACTAACTGTTATAAAACTGTAAGTAGCTAAGTAAACTTAAAACCTTGAAGAGAGTACCGCCCGAGTAGCGGGCGGTACTCTCTCTGGTTTTGCTTTTTAATTATGCTGAACTACTTAATATAGCGAACTGAAATGAGTTCAAAGAGGCTTCGACTTCGTTTAGCCATCGGGATACACTAGATGAGAAAAATAGAAGTTCTATTTTTCTCATCGGTGAATCTCAAGGAAAGACCTCCCCATTTTGTAATTCCCATTTTGTAATTCTCATTTTGTAATTCTCATTTTGTAATTCTCATTTTGTAAATATTCTCTAGCTGATTTCTAATTAAGATGCAAAATAAGCCACACTATGAATATCACTTCTCGTCAAGTGAATTCATCCGAGATATTGTCATTGGCATGTCAGATGGTTTGACAGTTCCTTTTGCCCTAGCAGCGGGATTGTCAGGCTCAGTTGCATCAACAGCGATCGTGGTTACAGCAGGATTTGCCGAAATTGTGGCAGGTTCGATCGCGATGGGACTAGGTGGGTATCTAGCGGCAAAGACCGATGCCGAACATTACCAAAGCGAACTAGAACGCGAATATTTAGAAGTGAGTGAAGTGCCTATGGTTGAAATGTCAGAAGTTATGGATATCTTCCAATCCTATGGCGTTTCTGAACTAGAAAGCGAAGTTATTGCCAAGACACTCATCAAAAATCCCGACAGCTTTGTGAACTTTATGATGCGTTTTGAATTGGGCTTAGAAAAGCCCCATCCCAAACGCGCATTGACAAGTGCAATGACGATCGCGATTGCTTATATGGTTGGAGGTCTGATCCCCCTATCTCCTTACATATTTATGCGTAATTTGAATAGTGCTTTCCTAGTTTCTATTGTGGTCACCCATATTGCCCTTGCTGCTTTTGGCTATGTCAAGGGAAGATTTACAGGAACTACCCCTATCCGTAGTGCCGTTCAAACTGTGTTAATTGGTGGCATTGCTGCGGCTGCGGCTTTCTTTATTGCAAAAGCTATTTCTCACTAACTGATGTTACGTGGAACCCTCATCTCCTTTGTCCTTCTCCCGCAAAAGAAGGACAAAGGGTGAGGGCTTTACAAGCTTCCACATAATGCCAGTAATTCAACTAAACCAGCTACAAGAATTCGATTGAGATTGTTAATTTTCAACAATAGGATCTATATGAAGTCTGTACTGAACCCCCAAGAATTAACAGGTCTATCAGAACAGGAAGTTAGCCAACGCCTGCAAACTGAGGGATATAACGAGTTACCGTCAAGCGATCGCCGCAATATTTTGGGAATCATTCTCGAAATTACTAGTGAACCCATCTTTCTACTATTGCTTGGTTGTGGTGGTATTTATCTTTTTTTGGGGGATGTGCAAGAAGCATTGATATTACTAGGTTTCGTCTTTTTTATTGTGGTAATTAATCTCTACCAAGAGCAGAAAACCGAGAAATCCCTCGAAGCTTTACGAGATCTCTCTAGTCCTCGCGCTCTAGTAATTCGTGATGGAGTGCGAAAAAGAATAGCAGGTCGAGAAGTAGTACGTAGCGATCTGATTGTAATTGCGGAAGGCGATCGCATACCTGCGGATGGTGTCCTGCTATGGTCAACTCATCTCACCGTTGACGAATCCCTTCTCACAGGTGAATCAGTACCCGTAAGAAAGATTGCCCTTGACGATCGCGAACCCGTACCAATTAATCGCGCTGGTGGTGATGATTTGCCCTACGTTTATTCGGGGACTTTAGCCGTCCAAGGACAGGCGATCATCGAAGTGCAAGCCACTGGCTCGAAGACCGAAATGGGCAAAATCGGTAAGGCTTTACAAACGATCAAACAAGAAGACTCGAAACTCCAAAAGGAAACAAGGCGCATTGTCAAGCAACTGACCGTCATTGCGATCGCTATTTGTGTTGTCGCAATAGTGATTTATGGAATTACACGCAACGATTGGCTGCATGGAGTACTAGCAGGCTTAGCTTTAGGAATGGCAATTTTGCCCAATGAAATTCCTGTGGTTTTAGCGATCTTTTTAGCCTTAGGCGCATGGCGCTTTTCGCAACAAAATGTTTTGACTCGGCGTATTCCCGTCGTGGAAACCCTCGGAGCGGCAACAGTGCTTTGTGTTGATAAAACAGGTACGCTGACGATTAATCAAATGACCGTGCAGCAGTTATTTGTTTATCAAAAGGAATCTCAATGTCCCGCCTTTTACGATCTAACTTTGCACGAACGGGAAGTTCTGCCCGAAGACTTCCATCGTTTGATCGAATATGGAATTCTTGCCAGTCGCAAAGATCCCTTCGATCCCATGGAAAAGGCTCTCAAATTGGTGGGTATAGAATTACTCACGGGCACAGAACACCTTCATGATGATTGGGATATTTTACGTGAATATCCCTTGTCGGGAGAATTACGAGCCATGTCTTGTGTCTGGGAAACCAGTCAAGGTGGTGAAAGTCAAGGTGGTGAAAGTCAAGGAGTTGAAAAAGAAATCGCGGCTAAAGGCGCACCCGAAGCGATCGCGGATCTCTGCCACTTAAGCTCGGAAGCGATCGCCGATCTCGCAACTCAAGTTAACATCATGGCATCGGTAGGACTGCGTGTGCTAGGTGTAGCTAAGGGAGCACTTTCAGCAAACAGTTCGCGTCATATTCATCCTGTCGATGGTTCTTTACCCAGCGATCAGCATGACTTTGATTTTGAATTTATTGGGCTAGTTGGTTTAGCCGATCCAGTGCGTTCTAATGTTGCCCCTGCGATCGCGGAATGCTATCAGGCGGGAATTCGCGTGGTGATGATTACGGGTGACTATCCCTCTACGGCGCAAAATATTGCTAAGCAAATTGGGCTATCAGGTGGTGAAGTAATCACGGGTTCTGAATTAGAACAAATGTCCGCAGAACAATTACAATCGCGCATTCGCAGCACGAATATCTTTGCCCGCGTTGTACCCGAACAAAAACTGTTGATCGTGAATGCACTCAAACAAAGCGGTGAAATTGTTGCCATGACAGGTGATGGTGTCAATGATGCCCCTGCGCTTAAAGCCGCGCATATTGGGATCGCTATGGGCGAAAGAGGTACTGATGTCGCTAGAGAATCTGCCGATCTGGTTCTGCTTAATGACGACTTTAATTCAATTGTCGGATCGGTCAAGCTCGGTCGGCGCATCTTTGATAATCTCAAGAAAGGGATGGCCTATACCCTCGCCGTTCACATTCCGATCGCGGGTATCTCTTTAGTACCGATTTTCATGAAATGGCCGCTGGTGCTTCTGCCCATTCACATCGCCTTTTTGCATCTGATCATCGATCCCGCCTGTACGATCGCCTTTGAAGCCGAACCCGCCGAAGCCAATATCATGCAGCGATCGCCCCGCAATCCGAAGGAACCGCTCTTTGATAAGCGCACATTACAAATAGCTTTTTTCCAAGGCTTGAGTGTCTTAGTTGTATTAGTGATGGTTTATGCGATCGCCTACTATCATGGTAACTACGCCCCCAATGTTAAACTTTGTAGTGCAGGAGCTTGTGATGCGAGGGGTTTAGTCTTTACGACATTGATCGTTTCTAACCTTGCGATGATTCTGACCAATCGTTCATGGACTAAAACGATCATCAGTACGATACGAGTCCCTAATCCCGCGATCTGGTGGATTATTGGCGGTGGTGTATTATTTCTTGGACTAATTCTCTATATTCCATTTTTGAGACAACTCTTCCAGTTTGACTATCTCCATTTTGAGGATTTAGCGATCGCCTTATTGTCTGGCATTGTCAGTGTCATCTGGTTTGAGGTATTCAAAGGGAAATTAGGCGATTCCTAAAAAGTTTGTCCCCTCCTTAAGCATTTATAGCAGTAGCCAGTTATGTTAGGACAAAAACAAAACCCAGAAGAGTGTTGCGGCGCTTCGCGCCGCAACACTCTTCTGGGTTTTATGTCTTA
>NZ_LIRE01000026.1 GCF_001402795.1 Pseudanabaena sp. 'Roaring Creek' | reverse complement strand
GATCCCCCTCAATCCCCCTTAAAAAGGGGGAAGAAGAAAATTCTCCCCCCTTTTTAAGGGGGATTAAGGGGGGGATCTTCATTCCCGAACATCGATCGCTGCTTGAATACTGAGATTGGTTAATCCTGCAACTAAACGGCTAGAAGGTTCATCCAGCGATATTTTTACCTCTACAACTCGCGCATCGAACTGCGCCGCAGGGTCGGTATTTAAGACATCTTTTTTACTAATCTGCAATCCGACTTCCTTCACTTTGCCGCGCAATGTTTCGGAGAAGGCATTATTTTTGCTGATTACATTGGCGGACTGACCGATCTTGACTCGGTTGATATCTAGTTCGTAAACCTCAGCAACGGCAACCATGCGTTGAGTTTGTCCCAAACTAATAATTCCATTAGTTCCCACTAATTCCCCAGCACGGGTATGGATTTTGAGAACCTGACCATCTTGGGGCGATCGCACTACTGCTAAATCCAAATCGGCTTTCGCTCTCGCCACACCTGCCTCTGCTTGAGCAACCTGTGATCGCGCTAATTCTATATCCACAGGACGAACTTCAGCGATCTGGTCGAGGGTGGCGCGGGACTCGGCGATTTGTGACTGACGCGATCGCACAATCCGCGATAATTGCGCCTTAGCTTCATTTAGTTGTTGGCGGACTGTATCGCTAGTTAACTGTTTACTATCGCGCAGGGAAGCAGAAATAGCGCCTTCCGTTTGCAGATATTGATATCGGCGATCCTCTCGTTCCGCATTGCGAAGTTCCGCTTCTAACCTTGCGATCGCTGCTTCTTGAGCAGCAGTTTCCGTTTGTAACTCTACTTGAATGCGATCGACGACTCTTTGCTGAGCCACAATTTGCCCCGACTTTGCTCCCGCTTCCACTTGCCTTAATTGCGCTTCGGCAACTGTAACCCGTTCCTGTGCTTCCCTTAGAGCCGCCGCACGCGGAGCATAGTTATCGAGATAGGCGATAATCTCTCCTTTGCGAAGTTGTTGCCCATGCTGGACATTGAGCCGTTCGATTCGCGCACTTTCGCCCGATGTCGGCGCAAATACTTTAATCACTTCACCATCGGGTTCCAATCTGCCCAATGCTGAAACTGTTTCTAATTTAGGAGTGGTTTCGGAAATAATAGGTTGAATGGACTTTGGGGCGAGATTAATATAGGCGATGCTGCCAATGCCCAAAGAAGCGATCGCGATCGCCGTAAGAGGCAAATATTGAACAGGAAATCTAATGCTCATAGGGTTTAGCCTCTCTGGTGTTTGGTCATATCGCGCATTACTCCTCCCATAATCTGCACCCTCGCCCAACGAGGCAAAAAGGCGAGGGAATAGGTCAGCAGTTTAGAGATAAACCCTGGAAGGATTGTGGGCTTTTTGCCTAAAGCATCTAGAGTTGCCTGAGCCACATCTTCAGGATTTAATGCCATTCCCAATTTCATGCCTGCACGGGATGCAAAACCGCTATTAGTAGGGCCAGGAGCAGAGGCAATCACATCGATTCCCATCGGGGCAAGTTCCACATATAGGGCTTCAGCTAAGGTCTGGACATATGCCTTGGTCGCTGCATAGTGCGCTGCAAAGGGCGTGCCTTGAAAGCCGACAATCGAACTCATCAGCACAATGCCACCATTACCGCGCTTCATAAGCCTTTGCCCAAAATGCCAAGTTAGTTCTAATAGCGATCGGCAATTGACATTTAGCATTTCCATTTCTGTTTCTATGGGCAACGCAAGGAATGCTCCCGCAGTCCCGAATCCAGCTGCCGCCACGAGTAGCCCAATATCGAGATTTTGAGTTGCGTCCAAAATAATTTTGCTTCCCGAATCCTGCGCCAAGTCAACCGCCAGAACCTTGACCTCAATCGCATAGCGATCGCGCCAATCAACCGCCATTTGCTCCAATACCTGTTTACTCCGCGCAACTAGAACCAGATTTAGCCCTGATCCCGCAAGTCGCAGCGCCATCTCGCGCCCGATTCCCGAAGAAGCACCCGTCACCACCGCCCAAGATCCGTATCGCTTATATAAGTAGCTAGCATTAAGCTGCTGACGAGAATTAATATTCTGCATTTTTAACTCCGTTTTTTGTATTCAAGTTTTTGAATACAAAAAATAATGTATACTTAACCAATAAAATTCGTCAAGTAGTTTGCGGTTTAATTTGTAATGGCACTCAAACACACCATCCTTGCTTTCCTCTCGCGGCAGTCTCTCAGCGGCTATGAAGTCGCCAAAGAATTTGCTGAAGGTTTTGGCAGTTGTTTTTGGAAAGCAAGCCAGCAGCAAATTTATGCCGAACTAGCCAAGCTAGAAAAGCAGGGCAGTGTCACCTATGAGGCGATTCCACAGGTAGGCAGGCTGGATAAAAAAATCTATTCCATTACCGATCAAGGGCTAAAAGAACTCACGGATTGGCTAGTTCAACCCACTGAGCCAACTGCCATGCGCGAAGATTTAGGCGTAATGGGATTAGCCGCCCATTTAGTTCCCCATCAAGTGACCCTGCGCGAAATCGAAAGGCGGCGACAACTCCATGCAAACATGGCAATCCATGTCAAAAAAATGGATGAGCATTTTGCTAAAAATCTGGAATCCTTGGAGCCAAAGGATTTATACATGCATCTAATTATTCGGCGGGCAATTCGCTATCAAGAAGACTGGGTTGGCTGGTGCGATGAAGTACTAGAGGCGATCGCCAAATCGGTTAAGTAGTTCCGCATAAAAAAACAAACCCAGAAGAGCATACTGCCCGCTATGCGGGCAGTATGCTCTTCTGGGTTTTAAGTTTACTTATGCCTAGCTACTTA
>NZ_LIRE01000273.1 GCF_001402795.1 Pseudanabaena sp. 'Roaring Creek' | reverse complement strand
ACTGACATTACCACTAACTCCAAATCAGCTTTTTAGTCACTTAAAACGATAAATAAGTTGTCTAATACCAAAACTAAAAATGGCTACGCAATTTTTAGTTTTTCAAACCCTTGCTAGGTTTGGTTTGTAATTCACTGAAGTGTTGGCTCACTTCAGTGAATTGGTATAACGCGGCAAATAATAAAGGAGGCGCACAAGCACCCCCTTTATTATTTGCCGCTTATTTTGGCTTTGTAACCTAAGCCGAGCAATATCTGCAAAATTTTCTGACTGCAATCGCCTTGAATTTCGATCGCTTGTTCCTTTGATGTGCCCCCAGTACCACATTGATTTTTCAACTGCTTAGTTAGTTTTGCCAAATTCTCAGGCGTGGTCTGAAAACCTGTCACCTCAGTCACGGTCTTTCCGCCCTTGCCTCTGCGTGTGACTTGAATGCGAGGATTTTGTTGCTGTGGTGGTAAATCGACCACATTATTGTCTGAGTCATCTTCCTCAGGTACGCCAAACTCCCGATAAACTACACGATTTTTTGTCATAGCATTATTATTCCACCCATGCCGATCGCCAAGCTAATTCCGCTTCCGCGATCATCTTTTGTTGATATTTCTTTTCTAGCTCGTTTTGCAAATGGGCAATCCTTGCCGATAAAACACGCAATTCGCCGCGATGGGACATAACTTGGCGATCGGTGAACTCAATCTCCGCAAGCCGAATGCTCATCTGCAAGGCTTTTTCACCTTGGAGCTGCATGGCGCTTAATATTTTGCTATCTACTAATAACTGGTTCAGGGTTCCCATACTCTCATCAAGGAGTCTACCGAGCAAATTATCAAGGTTTTCCTGATTCACTCGACTATCACGATCGCATTCTTCTAATTGTGCTTGGATGCGATCGCTGAGAGTCCTAATTGTTTTTCGCAAAGACTCCTGTAAATCTTGACGCTCGGATAATGAAAGCGCTAAAAATGCCTCTGGACATTTTTGGGTACAGAAGCTAAAGACTGATAACAAGATTTGTTGCTGTGTGGCGTGGGCGATCGCCTGAGAATATTCCAGATGAATGGTATCAATGCGGACAAGCGCATCCGCGATCGCCTTTTGGATATTTTGAATATCTTTATCAATACGCATTAGCATCGTCATCACTCACCATATTTCTAGCAATATTTCTGATTTGCTTCTTTCCACTCAGTCCTTTTGCAGTTATACCAATTCACGAAAGTATGACAACACTTTTGTGAATTAAAAACTAAACCTAGCAAGGGTTTTCAATTTAAGAAATGGCTGCGCCATTTCTTAAATTGGTATTTTATATGGTAAGGATGGGCGGCGCTTCGCGCCGCCCATCCTTACTTAATACTACGTAATTAAAATCCAGAGCTACAACCTGCGGCGCAAGCTGCGCTTGCGCCGCAGGTTGTATTGTCTCGGTCAATTTATAGAGAAGCAATAACATCAGTTAGGGTACAGCGATCAAGGAAATCCTATGCTGAAGCTTCGTCGCTTTCCTTTTTCTCAGAAGCTAGCTCTTCACCAACTACAAAACGAACAAAGCGGCGCACCTTGACATTTTCACTAAGTTTAGTACCAGTTAATTTAACTAGTTCATCAACAGTGATACTTTGGTCTTTGATAAAGGGCTGATCTAACAAGCAAAGCTCTTTCAGACGCTTTTCGATGCGACCAAGTACGATCTTGTCGCGGATCGCCTCAGGCTTGCTAGCGAGATCTTCCTTACCAGCTTCAATTTGCTTTTCGCTTTCGACAAATGCAGCAGGGATATCAGCAACACTGACATATTCCACATTAGGGCAAGCAGCAATTTGTTTAGCTACATTGTCAGCTAATTCTTTGAGTTCATCGCGACGAGCCACAAAGTCAGTTTCGCAGTTAACTTCAACTAGCACACCAATACGGCTGCCAAAGTGAATATAGCTATGAACGATACCTTCGGTAGCAGCGCGGCTTGCTTTTTTAACAGCAGAGGCTAGCCCCTTTTGTCTTAGGTATTCGGTTGCCTTGGTAAAATCACCACTGGAGTCAACGAGGGCGGCTTTACAGTCTTTGATACCCGCGCCAGTTCTCGCACGTAGCTCTTGAATTTGTTGGGTTGTAATGTCTGCCATATTAATAAGCTTGTTTGGGATGTCTAGGGCAACATTTCGAGGAGCTTGGAGTTTTGCTCGTTGCCGAAAATATCTCTAAAATGTTGTTTGCAGTACTCTAAGTTATCACAATTTCATGTACACAGGGTTTTGAAAATTGCGGTCGATCGCCAATTAATTATCGCTAGCCTGTGAAGCCTGCTCTTTTTGCGATCGCAGCTCTTTCGCTTTAATTCTTTGCCATACCTTAATACAGGCATAAAGCATTAAGACCGTACTAATTGCCGCATAGGTTCCCCCCGCAGGCATCCCCGATACAGCCATCGCAATACTCCCAACCCACAGCGTAAGCGCATAGATAAATAAAACGGTTAGTCGCTTTGATACTCCCGCCTGAACTAGTCGATGGTGCAAATGCTGCTTGCCTGCCGACATTGGTGACTCGCCCTTGCCAAGGCGTTGCAAAATTACTGCGGTCGCATCAACAATTGGCACGGCAAGAATCATATAGGGCATAATCAGCGCGACCGTTGCCACAGCCTTTACCAATCCGATGACACTTACGCCCGCAAGGGTAAACCCCAAAAAATAAGCCCCCCCATCTCCCATAAAGATTTCCGCAGAGCTTTTGGGCTTAAAGTTATAGCGCAAAAATCCGAGACATCCTCCAGCAAGGGCAGCGGCAATCAATGCTGCGGCTGGTTGCTGCATAAATAGACTCGTAATTAAAATAACCGCCGCAGCGATCGTGGTCACCCCTGCGGCAAGCCCATCCAATCCATCGAGCCAATTGATCGCATTTGCCATGCCAGATAGCCACACCATCGTAATGGGTAAGCTGAACCAGCCAAATTTGATAATGCCAAGAAATGGTACAGAGATAAAGTCGATTCTTACTCCAACCCGCCAAGCAGCAGCAGATACAGCTAGTTGGGCAATTAATCGAGGCAAAGGCGGTAAATTAAATAGGTCATCGGCAAACCCAATTAAGAAAAATGCGGCTCCGCCGATAGTTACCCCCCATACTTCATATTCCCTAGTTTGCGGTAATATCCCAAAATAGCCACCTGCCCAAACTAGTAAAAGAGCGGACACACTTCCTAAAAAAATTGCTACGCCACCGACTCGCACAACAGGTGTTGTATGCATCTTGCGATGGTTGGGCTTGTCTACAAGTCCTGCTTTGAGCCCCAAATGACGAATTATCGGCGTACTCAGCCACACTACGATCGCAGATACTGCAAAGGCGACCAAGTAAGGAATGGCAGTTGGATGCAGCATTACAAGAATAAAATTGAGGGTTGTGGTTAGGCAAATTTATGCTTGCAAGCATAGCACTGGATTGACGAAAAGCACATCGAATATAAACATGGAATTGACATAATTCCCATAAGTACCTCCGCATAATTAATACTAATTCACGAAAGTTTGATAACACTTTCGTGAATTGAAAACCAAACACAGTAAGAGCTTTCAAAACACAAAATGGCGTAGCCATATCGACTTTGCTATATAAGCCCTCAACGGGATTTGAACCCGTGATTTTTCCCTTACCAAAAAATCAATTAAACCTGTAAAGCCCTCTCTAAGATAAGTCTTGGGATAATACTATGAATTTCCACCCAAGTTTCTACCCAAAATGACAACACAATATGTTTTTCTAAGGCTTTTTGATGATGGCAATCGATAAAGCGATCGCCATCACCAGAAAGCCTACGATTTACTCATGCAAAGAAGCGATCGCCCAAAGCCCCCAGACATCAAAACTATTTAGACTTAATTTCGACAAATAGATCTTGGACTTGCTTAGATAAACTTTCAAAATACTGCTGTAGCTTATCTTCTAAGTCGAACTGCTTAGATTTAATCTGGTTTATTTTTTCTTCTAAGACCTCAACCGTTCCATGCTCAAAAATGGCAAATCTCGAATTAAGGCTATTCATTTCATTGACATTTTTATCAAATCTTTTATCAAATCTTTTATCAACTGCATCAAACATCTTGTGTATCCAAACAAAGGCAGCGCCAAATAAACCAACGATCGCCAAAACTTCTGAAATATTCATATCTTTAAATTGCAAGGTTGGGAGACCAAGACAAATCACCTAGCCATTTTGTATTTGGAGGAGGAGGAGGGGAAACCCATTGCCAAATTTCGACAAACAGCCCTTGATGATAGTAAACAGGCTTAAATCTGAGGTAGTAGCTACCGAGATCGGTCTGCATCTCAAAAGCAGTCTGTTCGCCGAA
>NZ_LIRE01000272.1 GCF_001402795.1 Pseudanabaena sp. 'Roaring Creek' | reverse complement strand
GCGTGCGCTACAGCTTTTAATTCTGGTTTTTAATTATGCCTAGCCACTTAATAGATTTATTGCCCATAAAAGAGCGCACCCCAAGGGTGCGCTCTTTTATGGGATAGGCGAGTATGTTGTCACAAATCGAGATTTCATGTCAGAATTCTGAGATTATTTTGTGCTCTTGAGAAAGGATCGGCAACTATGCGTTTAGGACAATTGCTCGCGTTAGCAGGTTACCAAAATTCTCAGCCTGAGTTAGATGGGCTAGAAGTAGAGCGAGTAATTACGGATTCGCGTCATTGCCAAGCAGGGGATTTATTTATTGGGATGACAGGCACACAGGTGGATGGGGGAAAATTTGCGCCCCAAGCGATCGCTCAAGGGGCGATCGCCGCGATCGTTTCCCGTGCAGCCTTGGCAGCTTTACCCAATCCCGCAAAAGCGATCGCTGTCGATGATGTGGTCGTAGCTTGCAGTAAGATTGCCACCGCTTTTTATGACTACCCTGCCCAAAAGCTGAAATTAGTGGGAGTGACTGGAACCAATGGTAAGACTACTACCACCCACTTGATCGAGTTTCTGCTCCAAACCCAATATGCCGTAGCCTTGTTTGGCACGCTTTACACCCGATGGGCGGGTTACTCCCTGACCGCGACCCATACCACTCCTTTTGCTGTAGATCTACAGGAACAGCTTGCCAAAGCGATCGCCGCAGGCTGTGATGTGGGTTTGATGGAGGTTAGCTCCCACGCCCTCGATCAACAAAGGGTATTAGGTTGCCCCTTTGAGGCGGCAGTATTTACCAACCTGACACAGGATCACCTCGACTACCACAAAGACCTCGAATCCTATTTTCAAGCTAAGGCTTTGCTCTTTGGTCACAACTATTTACAGGGGCGAGCGATTATTAACTTGGACGATCCCTTTGGTCAAAGGTTAGTAAAAATGCTGGGCGATCGGCCGATCTGGAGCTATAGCATCAGCAATCCTCAAGCTGACTTTTACACGGAAAACTTGACCTACCTGCCCAATGGGGTGACAGCAACCTTGCATAGCCCCCAAGGCTCGATCGCGTTTAACTCGCCGTTAGTGGGGCGCTTTAATGTCGAGAATATCTTGGCGGCGATCGCGACGGCTTTACATATGGGCATGAGTTTGTCGGAAGTAGTGAGCCGATTGCCAGAGTTTAAGAATGTACCTGGTCGGGTGGAGCGGGTGCAGGTTAGCGCCGATCAAGATGTCACGGTAGTGGTGGACTATGCCCATACTCCCGATAGTCTCGAAAATCTACTGGAGGCGATGCGTCCCTTTACCCAACGAGAATTAATTTGTATTTTTGGTTGCGGTGGGGATCGCGATCGCACCAAGCGTCCTTTAATGGGTGGGATCGCCGCTAGGCTTGCCGATCGGGTCTATGTAACTTCGGATAATCCCCGTACTGAAAATCCACAAAGCATCCTTGATGATGTGGTTGTGGGGGTTAAAGCTCATATTGGTGATAAACCTATGATTGTAGAAGGCGATCGGCATAAATGTATTCAAACAGCTATCATTTCAGCTCAAGCAGGCGATACAATTTTGATTGCTGGAAAAGGTCATGAAGACTATCAAATTATTGGGCGGGAGAAAATCCATTTTGACGATCGTGAAGAAGCACAGGCGGCTTTAACTCATCGTCTCAGCTTGTATCGCTAGCTAGCTCAAATCCCTTGCTTTTAAAGAAAAAAATTGGTTAAATCCTAGGCAAAAACACGTAAGGAGGATCGGTTATGATGCAAAAGGAAGTATATTCAAAACCAAGCTGAGTCGATTAATGTTTGACTCTTTTGCATTTAGTTCAATAATCTATCTTAATTCTGAGAACAATCGTACAACTTTCAGGATAGCCATTGATAGACATCGATCATTCTATGATTATTCTATGTTTGTTCGGCTTTTCTACTTCTAGAAATGTGGATTTTTGTATAATAAACCACTAATCCCCAGATTCAGATTACTTTGGTATCAAAATTTTAGGAAGAAATAGCTACATGGGTTCGCAAACTGCCCCCAAACCTAAGCTGCTAGTTATCGATGATGAACCCGATAACTTAGATTTGTTATTTCGGACTTTTTATCGAGATTATCAAGTTCTGCGTGCCAATGGGGGGCCAGAGGCATCAGAGTTACTCGATCGAGAAGGGGAGGTCGCAGTCATTATCTCCGATCAAAGAATGCCGATCATGAGTGGAACGGAATTCTTAAGCCAAATGGCGGTGAAGTATCCAGACACCATGCGGATTATTTTGACAGGTTATACCGATGTCGAAGATTTGGTGGAGGCGATCAATACTTGCAAAGTATTCAAATATGTCACCAAACCTTGGGATGAATTTGAACTTAAAAATGTAGTGCGGCAGGCGATCGATACTCACAATGTTCTTCGCAATCGTACCGCTGAGCTGCGGCGCACGCTGCGCCAACAATCCCTATTAAATGCGATCGCTTCCTCCGTTGATAGTGCAGCTCCCTATCGCGAGAGCATTGCGGCGATCGCTGAGTCAATCGCCCGAAATTTTGATGTTTCCGCCAGTATTTTGCGTCTAGTGGAGAATAGCGTTCTTTCCGAAAGCTATTTTACCTATGGCAATCATTCGTTTCCAGATTTGCCTAAGCTGGTGAAAATTCTCACCATGCGATCGCAGATCGTGCCAATTAACGATATTGCCAATGATGAGCGCATCTCTGAAACTGACAAGGCTATCTATGCGGAAGCTAATATCAAGTCCGTTCTCTATGTGCCTCTAGAAGTACAAAAAGAATGTCTAGCGATGCTAGCTCTTTATCACTGTGAAAGCCCCCATCTATGGAGTACGGACGAATTAGATTTAATAGAGTTGGCTGCTGACCAAGCGGCGATCGTCAGCTCGCGTACTAGAGCCTACGATCGCATTCAAGAACTGGCGAAGCGCGAATCCTTACTCAATACCATTACCAGTACCATCCGCTCCAGTCTCGATCCGCAAAAGATTTTTGCATCGATTACGCAGCAATTGGGGCAAGCCTTAAATTCTGAAAGCTGTGCCTTATCGCTATGGACAGAAGGAGATAATTACTTACGTTGTGTCGGGCTGCATTTACTGGATGAAAATGAAGTAATTAATAGAAAAGAAAATGCTGATGGCTCCTTGCTGCCTCAATCAAGCATGAATATTTCTTGTAATCCTGTCTTCCAAGCTTTAATTGAATTAAAGCAGCCCGTAGCGATCGCGGATTTACATGAAAATCCAGAATGGAATATTGCCGACCTTCCTTTGCGTTCTATTGCACGATCCCTACTGGTCGTTCCCTTACTGTCAGAAGGGAAGATTATTGGCAGTATTTCCATGCGTCAAAATAGGATGCCAAGGCAATGGCTACCAGAAGAAGTGTCCTTAGTGCAAGCGGTTGCCGCCCAAGCCGCGATTGCGGTACAGCAAGCCAATCTTTTCCAAACAACGCGCCAACAAGCACAGCAGCTTCTGGAATTAGATCGCCAAAAAACAGAATTTTTTCAAAACCTGTCCCACGAATTTCGCACGCCCCTCACCCTCACCATTGGCCCGCTAGAAGCGGCGATCGAACAATCGAATCCCCTCCCTTACGAACAATCGGTGATTGCTCTACGGAACTGTCGCAGACTATTGCGGCTCGTCAATCAGTTGCTAGATATCCAACGGCTGGATGCGGGCAAAATGCAAGCCTGTTTCCGTCCTTGCAATCTGGTCGAATTTACCAGTCAAACCATAGATTCATTCCGTCCCTACTGCAATCGCAAAAATATTAATTTACTGAGTGAATTTAGTGACTGTCCCGATATTTATTTAGATCTAGAGAAATTCGATAAGGTTCTCTACAATTTGCTTTCCAATGCCATGAAATTTACTCCTAATAATGGCAATATTACCGTTCGCATCAATACGGACGAAGATGGTAAGCATTGTATTCTCAGCGTTCATGATACGGGCATTGGTATCCGCGAAGATCAAATTCCCTTTCTCTTCGATCGCTTCCGTCAAGCAGAAGGTTCTGTCAATCGTAGTTATGAAGGTAGTGGTTTGGGCTTGTCACTGGTTAAAGAATTGGTGAATCTGCATGGTGGTGATATCTCCGTATCCTCAGAATATGGATTTGGTACGACCTTTGCAATTTCTATCCCTGCTGGTAAAGCCCATTTACCCGCCGAGCAAGTGACAAATATGCCAGCGGATATCCAGATATCTCGCGCGGCGATCGAATTGGCTGATCTAGAAACCGATCTCAATACCGATGAAGATGCGATCGTAAATAGCGGCGATAGTCCATCTTCGAGTCAAGAGCAGGCAGCAAAAATATTAATTGTTGACGATAATCGCGATCTGCGGAGTTACTTGCGGCGTGTTCTCAATCAAGCTGGCTATAAAGTGATTTCCGCCCATAATGGCGCTCATGGCTTGGTCAAAACCAAACAGTACCGCCCCGATCTGATCGTGACGGATTTAATGATGCCCCAAGTGTCAGGTCTGGATTTAATTGCCTTAATTCGCCAAGACGAGCAATTGGCAGGTACTCCCATTATCTTATTGACGGCAAAAGCTAATGAAGAGACTCGCATTGAAGGCACAGAAATGGGGGCAGATGGTTATCTGGCTAAGCCTTTTAACGATCGCGAATTGTTGGCTGAAGTTCGGAATTTACTGGCACTCAAAACCAACGAACGAAGGGTAGCCCAACTTAATCTCTATCTCACGGAATCGGTTCTCAAGCGATTTTTGCCTCCAGGCTTGGTATCTAAAGCTGCTACGGGAGAGCTAAGTCTGGATTTGCGTCCCGAACCGAGGATGATTACTGTTCTCTTTACCGATATTGTGGGCTTTACTTCGCTATCCAACACGTTAAGATCCCGCCGTGTTTCGGAATTGCTCAATCAATACCTTGGCGCGATGACAGAAGCCATTTTTGCCAATGGGGGGACGGTTGATAAATTCATGGGTGATGGCATTATGGCGCTTTTTGGTGCGCCCGAAGATTGTAGTCCTAATGAACAGGTGCGTCGTGCGGTGAGAACGGCAAAGCATATGCAGCGATCGCTAGCGCAACTGAATGAGCAATGGCAAACCCAAGGGATTCCTAAGGTCAGATTTCGTTGTGGGATCCATCAAGGTACGGCGGTGGTGGGGATGTTTGGCAGTGCCGAGCGATCGGACTATACGGCGATCGGTCCTACGGTAAATATCGCTGCCCGCATTCAAGCGGCAGCGGAACCCGATTGCATTCTGGTATCGGCAGCGGTTGCGGATTATCTCAACGATGAAGAGTTACGCAAACGCGAACCTCTGAAGCTCAAAGGCGTTGATGAGACTGTGCTCACCTTTTTTGTGGATAGCTAGTAATAGCAAGGGACTTGCCCTTTAATGAAGTACCAAATATAAAACCAGAATCGGTGGAGCGGCTCCGCCGCTCCATCGATTCTGATAATAAAGTTGCGCCCCGCAGGGGCGCAACTTTATGGGTTTGGGTAATTTATTTTGCACAATTACTTAACTTGGTATAAAACCTAAAACCTGTGGCGCAAGCATTGCTTGCGCCACAGGTTTTAACTATGGTTTTTAATGATGCTCTGTTACTTAACGTTATGATTGATACTGTGGCTAATTTGTCCAGATAACTATATGACTCAAACATCCCTTCCCCCCATTACCACCCAAGCAGCCCCACCTGAAAATCAATTTGTCCCTGAAAGCCAAGCGCCGCATTCTTGGTCAGCGGACTTTCTTCAAGAAGTGACAGCCTTAACTAAACGCCTATTTATCCAATTGCGTCGCCGTCCCACTACCTTGATTGCAGGGGTGTTACAGCCCTTAATGTGGTTGCTTTTGTTTGGAGCATTATTTAGCGGGTTGCCTAAGGGGTTGGTTGGGGACGATCAGACCTATGTGCAGTTTTTGGCGGCGGGGATCGTAGTGTTTACGGCGTTCAGCAGTGCGCTGAATTCGGGATTGCCGATGCTGTTCGATCGCGAATTTGGGTTTCTGAATCGGATTCTTGTTGCGCCCCTAGTTTCCCGTTTTTCAATTATTGTCGCTTCGGCAATTTTTATTATGGCGCTGAGCATGGTGCAAACCGCAGCGATCGTTTCGGTCAGTGGATTCATGGGGGCGGGTTTACCAAGCTTGAGCGGCTTGCTAGTAATGTCGTTAATTTTGATGCTCCTGATCGTGGACTTTACGATGTTGAGTTTGGGGCTTGCCTTTGCCATGCCTGGACACCAAGAGATGCTTGCCTTTATTTTCTTAGTGAATTTGCCCTTAATGTTTTCGAGCACTGCCCTTGCGCCACTTGCCTTCATGCCTACTTGGTTGCAGTGGATTGCCAGCCTAAATCCATTATCTTGGGCGATCGAGCCAATTCGTTATGTGTATAGTCATGCCACATGGGCTTGGCATAGCGTAATTTTTACGGCTCCTTGGGGTGATATGACGATGCTCGAGGCAGCGATCGCCTTAGGTGCTTTTGGTGTCTTGGTCGGATTCTTTATTCGCGGTACCCTACGCCGAGGCATAGCATGATTGCGGATACGGGTGAGCTTCCTGCTTTTCCTGAAGTTCAACCCTTTGCCGATAACTGGTCATACCTTAAAGCGGAACTTGCTTGGCTCGATCGCGTACTTATGCGATCGCTAGCGAAACAGCGTCAAACCGATCGAGAAATCGATCGCGTTGCCAAAAACGCGGCCGATCGCTCCACTAGTCATTGGTGGAAAGGTTTTATTGCCATTGACCCATCTAAAGGCGGTAGTCAACTCCCCAAACATCCGCCCCAGACTAATCACCCCCTAGGACGCTTTGGCGATCGCCTAGAAGCTAGTCGCGAACAAAATATCCGCCTCGCGATCCCCACCCTATGCGATCGCCTAGAACTTGATCGATTCGATCGCGATCTGCTAATCCTCTGCCTTGCTCCTGAAATTAGTCGCCGTTACGAAAGACTGTATGAATTTCTGAATAATGACAATAACAACAATAAGCAACCTACCGTCGATCTAGCGCTACGCCTGTTTTGTCGCTCCGATGCGGAATGGCGCAAGGCTCGCAACTCTCTTACGCCCCAATCCCCATTAATTAAACGCAAAATTATCCAGCTTTACCTTCCCTCGAATAGCTCTTCGCGATCGCTGCTTGCAAAAGCTATGCTCGTGAGTGAAAAGGCAGCTACCTATTTTCTCAGTGAGGATTTACCCATTGAGTCAATTATTCCTAAACCTAGAAAGAAATAAAATTTTTAAGTCTGATTGCATTCCGTCCCTTCAGCTTGACGTATGGAGCCTAAGACTGTGGAAACCACCACGCATTTTTTGCGATCGCCCGATCTAGAAACAAAAGTGATACGACCTAATTCTCCTAAGCCATTAGGATTGCCCTGATGTTTAAATTGCACCCGATATACATCTGGCTCGGGAACAGCTGTCAGTTTTGTTAAAGTTGTTCGTGGTTCGGGTTCGCTATTGTCCACAATTCTGATCCCCTCCTCAAAATTTTGCCAAGGAAGATTATTCCAATAGGCTTCATTTGTAGAACCAATCGGAGATGGATGAATAGCATATTGAGCAAACTTGGGAGTATTTCTAAAAGTTGCTTGCCACATACTTTGGGTGCGTTTGGCATTGCTTTGCGCTAGGCGGAAAGTACTTAAAGCGATGCTTTGGGCTGAGTTAAGTCTTTGGTTATTGACAAAGCTGAGCCAAGATGGGGCAGCGATCGCTGCAAGTATGCCAATACTAATCATCACAACTAAGATTTCGAGAAGCGTAAACCCTAAAATTCCATGATGGCGATGCCTTTTCCTCTTTCGATATGCACCCATAACTTTCAGTATTAAATTCGATAATTATTGGTATAACTATAGCAAAATAACTTTTGTTTATCTGCTTACCGAAAATAAGCTGATTTAATGGTCTTGATTGATATAAATCTATGGGTCATTAGTTGCAGCCTTAACATATTACTTATAGCTATCGCCAGTCTTGTTAGGACAAAATTAAAGCCCAAGATCGTGTTGTCGCGCTCCGCGCGACAACACGATCTTGGG
>NZ_LIRE01000271.1 GCF_001402795.1 Pseudanabaena sp. 'Roaring Creek' | reverse complement strand
AATTAGTTATGCCTAGCTACTTATGCAAGTAAGTGGACTTAATTAAAAATATAAAGCCCTAAAACCTGCGGCGTACGCCGCAGGTTATTGCAAATGTCAAAGGATCATGGCTTTTTGTTTGGTCGTCCTTCTCGTAGGAGATTTCTGTAAATTGCTAGGCTTTTAGTTAGAAATAAAATAAACAGATAAGTCATCAAATCATGACAAAAAAGAAAGTTATTTTTGCTTTTTTTGTCTTTTTTTTTGCCAAGAATATTGGCAATATTAATATCTTAGCAATCAGTATCTAGGCACAATTAAATATAAAACCTCAAAAGCTTTAGCACAGGCTAAAGCTTTTGGCTCTGGCTTTATTTGTTTGGCGAGGACTAAACCTTTTGGACGAAAGTTCTGCCGAGAATGCCTTGTGGTCTTACTAGTAAAACGATGAAGAGTAAAGCAAAGGCAACGGCATCTTTATAGGCGGATTGATTAGATGGGACGAAGGACTCGGCAAGTCCGAGGACTATGCCCCCAACTACGGCTCCAGGAATATTGCCCAGTCCACCGAGGACAATCACCGCTAGTCCTTTTAAGCCAAAGCCGATACCAAAATAGGGACCCGCGATACTGACACTGGAGCCCACAAGGGTTCCCGCTAGTCCGCCGAGGAATCCCGATACAAAAAAGGTGAGAACAATAAAAAAATCGGTGTTTATGCCCAGCAAGCTTGCTGTAGTGGCATTTTCGGCTACAGCTTTCATGGCTTTGCCGATCTTGGTGAAGTTAATACCATAGGTAAGAATGGCTAAAACTATTACAGATACGCCAAAGATCAGGATCTGTACGGTGCGGATGGCGATTGGTTTGTCAGGGGAGCCGAAGTTGATGGCGGCAGGTAAGCTGCCGTAAATATTAGCGGGGAAATTATAGCTTTCTGCACCCACTAGGTATTGGATTGTATTGACGATCGCTACGGCTACGCCCAAACTAGAAACTAAGGTCAGTAATGGGTCAGCATGACGATCTCGTAAAGGTCGAAAAGCAATCCGCTCGATCGCGATACTGATCAATCCTGTAAAGATACTGCTTACAAAAATGGCAACAAAAAAGGGCAAATGTACTTCTTTGGGTAAGGATAGGTTGGCGAGAATACCATTGAAGCCAAAAGTGCCACCACATAGCACGTAGGTAAAGTATGCTCCCAACGTAAACACCGCACTATGGGCGAAGTTAACGATCCCTAAAATCGAAAATACCAAGGTATATCCGAGGGCAAAAATGGCGTATACGCTCCCAATTGATAAACCATTTAAAAATTGCTGCAAAAATACCGAAAAGTCCATATGAGTTTTTTAAAAAATTCTACACTTGCGATCGCAACTATGGCGATTGCGGTGACAATTACGCCAACACCCTCCGCGATCGCTACACTTAACAATCTTGATCGATCCCATCATCCCCATAAACTGCCTAACCAATCTCAAAGCCAATCTCAAAACCAATCCCAAGACACAATCTCATCGATTCCCGCTGCTACACCGCTGCAACTGCCCGATACGGGCGCACAGGATGATAGTTGGAGCTGTGGACCCAATTCGGCGGCGAGGATATTGCGCTATTACGGGCATGATGTTGACTATGCCATGGTGCGCGAGGCAACTGACAAGAAGTTATTTTTACCGCAGAAAATACGCAATCCTTTTACTAATCAATGGATTGAGGTGCGGACGGGTACGCCACCACTCACTTTGCAGCAGGTCATGCAACGCTGGGAAGGGGATCGGGTTAAGAAGTCTCCCCAAACTAGTTTTAATCGGTTACTGAATTTATTGCGATCGGGTAAACCTGCGATCGCTTTGGTGCGCGTCGGCAGCTTGAAAGTTCCCTATGTGGGATCGATTCCCTATCTACATTGGATTGCGTTAACGGGAGCCGATCCTCAGAGCCAGCAAATCTATTACACCGATACCAATAGCCAAACCTATATGCTGTCATATCAAGATTTCCAGACAAGATGGAACTTGGGCTTAGATCGCGATGTTAGTGGGGCGATCGCGAATATCCTCAAAAGCAATGGCGTGGAGGCAAGAACTATAGTCTGGGTGGATCGATAAGTGAATCAAAACTCGTAGCGCACGCACAGCGTGCGCTACGGTTGTTTGGATCGCCTAGCTACTCAGCACGTTGTTAAAGCCAAGCCGTAAAGATGCGCCCTTGCAGGGCGCATCTTTACGGCTTGGCTTTGCCTATATTTGCCAATTTTCGCCTTGGCTTTTATAGATTTAAGTCTTTCTACGCATCAGCTTCAGGGGGCTTTGCTAATAGGATAAATAATTGATATCTATTGATATCTGTAATGATATCTGTAAATTTGATAGGTTTCCTTGGTAAAGTCATTGATGTGGTGTGAAGAATCGAATCTGCTCTTCTAATTTGGAAACTTACTGCTCATTATCATTTCTGCTTTTATCAACTCATAAATTTTCATGGCAGAAAAAAGCTATAAGCAATATTAACTATGATCAAAACCGCAATTACGAAGATCGCAATTACGAATATCGCAATTACGAATATCGCAGCAGTGGGCTTGTTCCCGCTCATAGGCAGTCTCACTCCTGCTCTCGAACCGATCGCCTTAGCTCAAACATCGCCTACTACCGTTAGAGTCGATCGCCTAATTTCTCAGAACGATTCGGCAAATAGTTCGATTAAGCTGGTAGAACAAGCTAACTCCCTGCGAGAGCAAAATCAGCTCGATCGGGCGCTTACTCTTTATCGTCAAGCGATCGCCGCGAGTCCAGAGTTGGTTCCTGCTTACTATGGTTTGGGAGTGACATTGCGCCAAAAGGGGGATATTCAGGGCGCGATCAATGCCCATCGGCAAGCCATTACGATCGATAAAAGTTACACGCCCGCCTATTACGGACTTGGCATCGCGCTTTATCAAAAGGGTGACTCTAGCGGTGCGATCGATGCGTATCAACAATTTATTCAACTCAGTAAGGCGGACACCAATCTTGCTCCTGCCTATTACAATTTAGGTCTCGCCTACGAGCGACGGAATAATATCGATGAGGCGGTTGCTTCATTTCGGAAGGCGATTGAGTTTGACCCGAAATATGCCCTAGCTCATAACGGTTTAGGAACGGTATTGCGGCGGCAGGGCAATCGGAAGGAAGCGATCGCCGCCTATCGGAAAGCGATCGAACTTGCCCCTCAGTATGCTGTAGCGCATTTTGCCTTGGGAATTTCGTTGTACGAAGATCGAGACTATACGGGAGCGATCGAAGCCTACAAACGGGTCACGACCCTTGAGCCTAATTTTCCCAATGTTTATTACAACCTTGGTTTAGCCTATAACCAATTGAGCGATCGCCCCAATGCGATCGCCACGTTTCGGAAGGCGATCGAGCAAGATCCGCGTAATGCAGATATTTATGCGATTTTAGGTAGTGTTTTCTTGAGGGACGAAAATATTCCTGAAGCAGCGGAAGCCTTTAAGCGAAGTACGGAAATTAATCCTAAGGTGGCTAGTTCCTTTAATGGTCTAGGGCTTGCTTTACGTCGCCAAGGCGATCTCGAAGGCGCGATCGCTGCCTATCAGAAGTCGATCGCGATTAATCCAAACTATGCTGTGGCTTATAACAACCTCGGGCGCGTTCTTTCTGACCAGAATCGTAACACCGAAGCAATTGCCGCATTTCGGCGGGCGATCGCGATCGATGCCCAAAATGCGGTTGCCTATAGCAATCTGGGCAATTTATTGCGCTCTCAAGGCAATAGTGACGAGGCGATCGATGCTTTTCAAAAAACCATTGCGATCGGCAAAGAAGATCTCTGGGTCGATTACACCAGTCTAGGGTTAGCCTATGCCGATCGCGGCAGACTGGGCGAAGCCCAGAATGCCTATTTCAAGGCACTGTCTTTAAATCCGAATTTTGCCAAGGCACATTTTGGACTAGGGGCTTTATATACATTGAAAGGGGAAGTTAGCAATGCGATCCGCTCCTATCAAGAAGCTCTGAAGTTGTACGAAGAAAACCGTGACGCAGAATGGATTAAGCGCACCCAACAGGCAATCCAAGCATTACAGGGGATTACTTAATTTAAAACAAGCTGTGCTTTGCATGGCTTGTTTTGAATTAAGTGCCCCTCAAATCGCTAAACTGTGATTCTGGTTGTTTAAAACATGGCAAAAATCACCGAGATGCAAGCCGTGATTTTAGTCTTGCTGGGCATGACCACAATTAAAAAGCATAAATTATGGAGTTTTAAATATAAGCATGGGATTTTTAGAAGGTCAGGTGGCGATCGTCACGGGTGCATCAAGGGGTATTGGACGCGCGATCGCGGTGGCACTTGCCAGTGAAGGCGCAAAAGTTGTGGTGAATTATGCCAGTTCGGCTAGCGCCGCCGAAGAAGTTGTTGCGGAAATCAAGACCCAAGGTGGTGAGGCGATCGCCATTCATGCCGATGTCTCCCAAGAATCACAGGTGGACAGCTTGATCAAATCAGCGATCGACACTTGGGGTCGCATGGATATCTTGGTAAATAATGCGGGCATTACCCGCGATACCCTATTGCTACGGATGAAGCTTGAGGATTGGCAATCGGTGATCGACCTCAACCTGACAGGCGTATTTCTGGCTACCCGCGCTGCCTCCAAAATTATGCTCAAACAGAAATCGGGACGAATTATTAATATTGCCTCCGTAGCAGGACAGATGGGTAACCCTGGTCAGGGCAACTATAGCGCGGCAAAAGCTGGGGTAATTGGCTTTACTAAAACCGTTGCGAAGGAACTTGCCAGCCGTGGGATTACGGTCAATGCGGTTGCTCCAGGATTTATTGCCACAGATATGACCGCCGATCTCAAGAATACCGATGATATTCTCAAGTTCATTCCTCTGGGGCGTTATGGTCAACCCGAGGAAATTGCGGGTATGGTGCGATTTTTAGCGGCAGATCCTGCGGCAGCCTATATCACAGGACAGGTTTTTAATGTCGATGGCGGTATGGTCATGGCATAGAAATAGCCAAGGGCGCTGTGAGCGCCCTTGGCTATAGGGCTATAGCTGCTGCTGGACCCGAAAGAGGGTTTCGACTTTGCTCATCCCAAGGGATACGATGGCTGAGCGAAGTCAAGCCTTTCTCAAAACCTCTCTCAACGCCTCTCTCAAAGCTTCTCTCGATGCATTTAGGGTTTCTATATGAATTTGAATCGTTTTTACGCAAAGTTTCTCCAAATTCTTAGCATTCTCCTAATGGTGATAGGTCTAGTGGCGAGTCCAGAGTTGGCGATCGCCGCACCCAGCCCTCAACTGGCGACCATTGATTTCACCAAACAGGAGGCGATCGAAGTGAAAGTTAGCCTCAGCAATGGAGCCAATGAACTCAGATTCATTCCCGATCGCTTTGTTTTTGAAGCGGGTAAGCGATACAAATTGTTGCTCAGCAACCCTAGTGCTATGAAGCATTATTTCACCAGTAAGGATTTTGCCGATGCGATTTGGACGCAAAATGTGGTGGCTGGCAATGTGGAAATTAAAGGGTATATTCGCGAACTCGAATTACGTCCCAATACTAACGCCGCATGGACATTTGTGCCAATTAAGTCAGGTACGTATGAGTTGCACTGCGCGATCGCTGGACATACCGAAGCAGGAATGCGCGGTACGATCGCCATTCAACCTAGCGCGTAGAATGAGGAATTAACTTGCTTTTTGTTTACCGAAGGTTTAAATCTCCATGCGTGCCATATTCGCAGCTTTGCTTGCTTTATTTTTGTTGTTGAACCCCGCACCAGTACAGGCTCAAATTAATATTACGGAAACCGAATCCAACCAACTCGATCAGTTAGTCAAACAAGCCTTTGATGCTACCAATGCTGGCAAATTTACTGAGGCTGAAGGCTATTGGACGAATTTGATTAAACTTTATCCAGACAATGCCGCAGGATGGAGCAATCGCGGTAACGCCAAAATGAGCCAAAATCGCCCACAGGATGCGCTTGAAGATTACAACAGGTCGGTAGAACTGGCTCCCAATTTTCCCGATCCCTATCTCAATCGTGGGGCAGCATTGGAGAGTTTGGGCAAATGGCAGGAAGCGATCGCTGATTACGATCGCGTTTTGGCGATCGATCCTCAGGATGCCGCCGCTTACAACAATCGCGGTAATGCAAAGTCAGGTTTGGGCAAATGGGAAGAGGCGATCGCCGATTATCAAACGGCGATGCGGGTTAACTCGCGCTTTAGCACGGCTTTTGGCAATAATGCGATCGCGCTTTATCAAGTTGGGAAGACCGATGAAGCGATCGTGGCTATGAAAAATATATTACGTAAATATCCCAACTATACGGATGTGCGGGCAGCTCTAACTGCCGCACTCTGGACAAATCACAAGCTAGGAGAAGCGGAGAGCAATTGGGTATCGGTGGCTAATCTCGATCCCCGCTACCAAGATATAAACTGGGTAAGAGATATTCGCCGTTGGCCGCCTCTAATGGTTGCAGCTCTGGAAAAGTTTTTGACTCTGAAATAGTTTTGCCTTGCTATTTATAGCTGCCGCCAATCTTGTTATACCAGAGCTCAAAATGGCTAAGCCATTTTGAGCTCTGGTATTAAACCCTAAAAGAGGGTTGCCGCGCGGAGCGCGGCAACCCTCTTTTAGGGTTTAATACCAAACTTTACTTTGCTATAGATACTTATTACTTATTAATTGACTGATTGGGGTTGGCAGGGATAGAAATCTGAACGTCGCGTTTTTGTTGATTTCTAAAGGTCGATACGGCTTCGTCAAAGGACTCGGATTGGCTAGCCCGAAATTGCTCTGGAGACTTGCCACCAGCAAGATTAATGCTATTCATGAGCTGCAATAGGTTGACATTGCTGCCACCGATGCTCAAAGAGCTTCTTTCCTGTTGTTGGGAATCCCTTAGGGTTTGCTCAGCTAATGTTGGGGCATTATTGATTTGCGCGATCGCTCCAGCAGCCCCAATCATGCTAGCCGATACTATACCCATAGCGTTCAGGGAAATAGATTTTAAAATCATCGTTTTAGCTCCTTTAGTAACATCTAATTCCTAGTCTATACCAAATTTTTTTTGGCTTTGGTTGTTAACACCCCAAAAAATAAAAGCATTAATACCAAATCACAAAAGTGTTGTTCCACTTTCGTGATTTGGTATTACTTAGGACATAAAACCCCAAAGATAGGTGGCGGCGCGAAGCGCCGCCACCTATCTTTGGGGTTTTGAGAGCAAATTTGCAACTAAATAGCGTAATCAAGGGGAAAGGACTTAGCATCCCTTGGCTCAATATGGACATATTGTTGCGGTTGTAATTTCAACTCATCAAAACGTTCGCGACTCATATGGGCAGTTAAAATTTGTCCATCGCCTAGGGCTAACTCAACTTGAACTTCCCAGCCCAGATGAATTAATCTGGCGATCCTTGCGGAGACAGATGTGCTGGTAGGCTCCGTTTCAATCAAAATATCGCGGGGGCGAATATACACATCTTCACTAGCATTGTCCGTTTTCAGGAATCTTGTGCGATCGCGACTGGCGGGCAGTACATTCACAGGACCGATAAAGCTCATCACAAAAGGGGTTGCAGGATTGTCGTATACTTCAGCGGGCGTGCCGATCTGCTCGATTTTGCCCTTGTTCATCACCACGATTTCATCCGATACCTCCATCGCTTCTTCTTGGTCGTGGGTGACAAAGACGCTGGTAACATGCACTTCATCATGGAGGCGACGCAGCCAAGCCCGCAGTTCTTTACGGACTTTGGCATCCAGTGCGCCAAAGGGTTCGTCGAGAAGTAGAACGCTCGGCTGGACGGCGAGGGCGCGGGCGAGGGCAACTCTTTGGCGCTGTCCGCCCGAAAGTTGGGAAGGGTAGCGATTACCTAAACCCTTGAGCTGGATTAATTCCAATAGCTCTTCGACGCGCTCAGCAATTTTGGCTTTGGGTTCTTTGCGGATCTCTAGTCCAAAGGCAATATTTTTGCGAATGGTCATGTGTTTGAAGAGAGCGTAATGTTGGAAGACAAAACCAATATTGCGATCGCGCACATCTTGATCGGTGGCATCCTTTCCAGTCAGAAAAATCTTGCCGCGATCGGGGGTCTCTAAGCCTGCAATTAATCTTAATAGAGTGGACTTGCCAGAACCTGAGGGACCTAATAGAGCCACCAATGAACCAGTTTTGACCTCAAGATTGATATTGTCTAGGGCTAAAAAATCACCAAACTGCTTAACTACATTTTCTACAACAATGCCCACGTTGCCATTACCTCAAATTGTCTTAACATGACCGACGGATCGCCTTCAAATCTACAGTTAATCTATGCGTTTACCGTTGATTTGATATCATCACATATTACAATACTTAGCGCTGACCGAAAAACCTGATAGTTTTTAGGATAACTTGCTCCCAGCACTACTACAGCGCTTTGCGCTCAAACCCAAACCAAGGAAATTCTTAAAAGCCTTGCCTCGCAAGGCTTTTAAGAATTTCCTTGTGGTTCGTTTGATCGATAATTGCTGTAAGAAACTGTAAGTAGCTCTGCATAATTAAAACCAAGAGCCAAAACCTGTGGCACAAGCTGTGCGTGCGCCACAGGTTTTGGGGAGCTTATATTTAATTGGGTTTAGCTACTTAGTTTACGGTTTGTCGCTAAAGTGGATATACAGAATTCCACCTTATTTATAAAGCCTTATTTAAAAGCCTTATTTAAAAATTGTA
Source organism: Pseudanabaena sp. 'Roaring Creek' (assembly GCF_001402795.1). GTDB lineage: Bacteria > Cyanobacteriota > Cyanobacteriia > Pseudanabaenales > Pseudanabaenaceae > Pseudanabaena. The sequence continues at coordinate 4,009 of NZ_LIRE01000271.1, read as the reverse complement.
GGGAATTGTGGCTTGTCTTCGAGAATTCCTGCGATTTCCTGTAATTTATTTTTATGATGTCAAATCCACTTCTTCCGATCTCTGTATTAGTACTTACCCTTGCTTTGCTGGGTTGGGGATATTTTCGTTCCCGCAAGTTTGGTAAGCTGGGGCTATTGTCTTGGCTGCAATTTGTAGCGCTCATGGCTCCTTGGCTCATCTACTTTGGCTTGTTTGTTTTAGGTGTTTTTATCAATTTCACAACCCTATTATTTTTGTTGCTAGGCTCGACGATCGCCTATGTTGCTATCAGTAACCAATTACGCAAGATTGTGTCTGAAGAAAAATCAGCGATCGAGCAAAAGCTCAAACGAGACATTGAAGTGACTGGTAGCGATCGCCCAAATGCTCAAGACAATCTTGTCAACGATCTACCTGTTAAGACTCCAATTGCTTTGGCAATGTCACAGGGAAAGAACCAGTTAAAACTTTTTAAGTCTTTGCCAGCGGAAGATATGAAGCTGATGCAGGGGATTTTTGGAATCGAAACCTACTATGTTACCGAAACCATTCCCTACCAAGAAGGGGCTATTTTTAAGGGTAATTTACGGGGTGAGCCCGATGTCGTCCACGATCGCCTGACTAAATCCTTGCACGATCGCCTTGGCGATCGGTACAACCTCTTTTTAGTTGAAGGGCAAGATCGCAAGCCCGTAGTAATCGTTTTGCCTAGCCGAGTTAGTAATGTGGATAACAATACGATTCCGCAAAGGCTCTTGATTTTGGTGCTGATTGTTGCCAATGGCTATACGGCTTTAAATTTGGGTGCTTTAGTAGGCGGGATTCCCGTTGTGCAATCTCCTCAAGAATATCTCATCGGTTTGCCCTTTGCCTTGGGTATTGGCGCAATTTTAGGGCTGCGAGAGCTAGCGATGCGTCTGATGGCAAAGAAATATAAGGTTAAGATGAGTTTGCCGTTTCTTTTGCCTTCTTCCCAATTAGGTTCTTTTGGGGCGTTCAGTCGGATTTCTTCGCCATTGCCCAATCGAGTTGCTCTGTTTGATATTGCGATCGCGCCAGCCTTGGTAAGTGGATTGGTTTCTTTGATCGTGCTTCTGGTTGGTTTGCGTCTATCTGCGATCGGCATGGGAAGCATCGATATTCCCAGTCAAATTTTTCAAGCTTCCGTATTGGCTGGAACCTTAGCGAAGTTATTTCTTGGGAATGCGTTACAGGATAGCTTTATTTCTATTCATCCTTTAGTGGTTCTCGGATGGCTTGGCTCGGCAATCACTGCCCTGAATTTGATGCCCGCAGGTCAGCTAGATGGTGGCAGGATTGTTCAATCGGTTTATGGAAGACGTACGGCAAGCTGGACGACAGTATTAACCTTGATTTTCCTAGTGATTGCTACGGTCATTAATCCACTTGCGCTCTATTGGGGAGGAATTATCTTAATTCTATTAAGAGATTTGGAACGCCCTATGCTCAATGAACTTTCAGAACTTGATGGCGATCGCGAAGCTTTAGGGGTAGTCGCTCTCTTTTGGATGTTGATTACGTTACTTCCCATTACCTCCAGTGTTGCCGATCGTTTAGGTATTGGCGGTGGTGGCGGATTGCTTCCATAGATTAAATAGAACAAAGTATCGCTTTTTCTCTTCTATTTTAAAGATAAGGCGATCGCTACTATTCAAAGCGATCGCTCCTAATTCCAAAATCATAAAGCGATCACCTCAAATATCCATACTTTCACGAACAAGCGATCTCCCACAGTTTCAATCATCAAGCGATCGCTCCTCAAAGCTTAAATGTTGTAGGTTTAGGCTTAAGAACAAATACTTAAGGTTTTGTCCAATCTTTAAAAATTCCACAATCCTCATCTTTTATGTACATATTTTCTAAATATTTATCAGTTAAATATAATCCTGAGTCATATTTATCAACATAAATATTCCATGCGTGATTGCTAATATCAAAGTATTCAGAAACATATATTTCGTAAACATAAGTTTTTGGGGTTTGATTGATTTCCTTAATCGCAAAGTCTGAAATAGGTCTACAAATATATGGGCTAAGATTTTGACTTGCTCCTGTATATTTTCTAACTGTTGCAAAATCTCTATCCTTAATTGCTTTAAAGTATCTTAAAACATAAGCTTCTGTATCATTCCTTGCCTCTCTATGAGCATTTTTAGAACTGAATGTTTGCTCAAAGAAATAATTTTTCAAGAACCCAAGTAGGAAAAACAGTGATATTGGGATAAGTATTAGGAGAAGATGTTTTGGCTTCATAAAAACTCAAACTAGGTCAAAGATCGATTGATTGCCCTCAACAAACCAACAACATCAAACAGCGATCTCACTCTCTATTACTTAAGTATTGAGCTACACTTACCCCCAGATACAATCAGCCATCTTTTTCGCCATAGCTTCATGATGTTTTTGATTTGCCATTATTTTATCTCCGCTAACCGCAGATGGACTAACGCTGAGAGTCATAGACTTGCCAGATTTTAGCGTGATGAATAGCTCGGTAAATGCATTAGTATCGGGGTCTGCGGCATGATGCTCAAAGTCTATCAATTTGACGTTATCAAATGGAATTGTCCTGATAACTTTTGTCTTTCCCGATATATTAGTTGTGGTCTTGCGGATTTCTCGATTTAGACGATCGAATACCCAAAGGGTAAAGTGAGATGCATACAAACTAGAGACAAAGCTAAGTAAAACGATTATAAAAATCGCTCTAAAGGGGCTAGACAACAAATTATTTAGTATCCCTCCATCTAGTATATCTCCTTGAGGACCTCGTTTACTAAAAAGCATTACCCCTATAGGAAAAAAGAAAAAAAGAATAACCGCCATACTGAAGACTGAGCCAAAAAACGAGTTCATCCAAGCTTTTCTAGCAGATATAGGACTTCCTTCTTGAAACTTCAACTCGATTGAAGTTTCTTCAATTAGATTTAGTTGTACACTATTGGAATGAATAACTCGCATATCTTATTTTGACATTTTGGGAAAATTATTTTTTTGGAAGTCTATCTTATTCAGTATCTTTTAGTTAGTGCTTAGCAATACTCTGATTTCAATATTCTCAGCGATCGCCTCTAATCTCCGCCTATTCATAATGTGACCATACAGAAACAACTCTGATGGTTTTAGTTTCATCATTGACTGCATAAACTAAACGATGTTTGATATTGATCCGTCTTGAGAAATATCCTTTCAAGTTGCCTGAAAGTTTCTCATAGGGAGGTTCATAGGGATTCTGCTTGAGGATTTCTAGTAAAGATTTGAGGTTGGAGTCCAAATTAGCAGACTTCAATTTTTGGGCATCCTTAATCACATTTCGACTAAATTCAATCTTCCAGTCCATCCAAAGCTCCTAGAAACTCTTCTTCAGAGACCCAATCATCCGCTTGTTCGGCGGCTCTAATTGACTCAACTAGATTAGGAATAGACTGTAGATAGAGAGTTTCCTGTATGCTTTCCCAATCAGCTTTAGATAGCAGTACCGCATCACCTTGCCGACTCGTAATAAATCTTGGTAGATGATCTTTGTTAACTTGCTCAACTAAGCTGAAAAATTTAGCTCGTGCTTCACTCGCGTTAAGAATTTTCATTGGGAAGTCCAAACCCGTACAATTTATCGTACCACTTTTTGTTAAGGCGATCGCTTCAATCATCAACACTTTCAACACACAAGCGATCTCAACCAACAAATCAACATCATCATTTTTGTATCAATATTTTTGCTTGAGCCAGCATCAGCCGATATGGTAGGCAAGCTGATCGATTTATCTTCAGTAGCTGTATTGTTACGCGCCCAATTGTGGTCAATGGATAAATTACGCCACTAGTAGGCAGTCAAGTAATTATTGACGGGTAGAGGCGAAGCAATTTAATGCGAGCATCAGCAGTAGTAAATTGCCAATTGACTTTACAAGAGAGAGAATTCCTGCGATTTTCCCAAGCCGAGACTTCCTGAATCAAAAGCTGTTTATCAGGAATACGACGGTCGAGA
>NZ_LIRE01000270.1 GCF_001402795.1 Pseudanabaena sp. 'Roaring Creek' | reverse complement strand
GGATAATTTGAAACGAGCTTTGAGAGAGGGTTTGCTACGCAAACCCTCTCTCAAAGCCCAAAAGTAAAAGCCTTGCTTAGCAAGGCTTTTACTTTTGGGCTTTTAAAATTTGTCAGCTTAATCCGAACTGACGTTATACCAATTCACAAAATGGCTACGCCATTTTGTGAATTGGTGCTATACCTTAGCGGTACGATCGCATAGCCAAATCGTATTTCCCGTAATCAATCTGGAAGGATAGAGATTTACATCCCCTTTGGGCGCTAATACCGCCGTTAAAGCCTTTGCCTTGGCTGCCCCATCAACCATAAAAACAATTTCTTTAGCTTGATTGATCAGGGGCGCAGTCATGGTAATTCTTGGCTGTCCATCTTTTTCGCCAACAGTTACAAGGCGATCGCTAACTTTAAGCGCCTTAGTGTGGGGAAATAAAGAAGCTGTATGTCCGTCATCCCCCATGCCCAATAGAATTAGATCGAACTGAGGAATTTCTCCTGACGCAACCCCAAAAAATTCTTGAATATGCTGCTCGTATTGATTAGCGGCGATCGCGGGATCGGTGGGATCGGTGGGGATCGCATGAATATTAGATGCAGGAATGGCGACCAGATCCAACCATGCCTTACGGGTCATGCCTTCATTACTCTGGGGATCGCTGACGGGGACATAGCGCTCATCTCCCCAAAAGACATGGACTTTTGACCATTCCCATTCCTTCGTCGCCAATAGCTCATAGAGGACTCGAGGAGTACTACCCCCTGCGGCGACAATCGTAAATCTGTCATTTTTAGCGATCGCCTCATTGTAAGCAAGTTGACATAACAACAAGGCTCTCGATGCAATCTCAGCACGATTATTCCAAATCTCTACCTGTCTAGCCATAAAAAATACCTCTGTCTGGGAATGCGATGGAGAAGAAACTAGCGATCGTTTAGCAATCAATCTTGAGGGAGGTGTCTTTTATTTCATTTTGTGTGATTCTTAACATAAATAAGTAGCAAATGTACTAACCTATAAAATGTTAGAACAACATTAAGGTTACGGAAAACAGACATGACACCTGCTATCATACGCCTCTTCTGGGACTCAGTTAGCCAAGCCCAGCCGAATTTGCTCTTAAATCTCGATGATGATGGATTAATGAGCTGGTTAGTCGATCAAGTACAGCAACGCTCATCCCTTGATTCTCACCAACAGAACGATCTCAGTAACTATATCAGCCATCGTTTGCCTTTAATCCGTGAAATGGCTTATGAGAGCTAGATCGTTCCTAGCTTTTAGCCTTTTGCACTTCATTTCAATCTTTATTTAGATTTTTGTTTTTATTTTTGTTTTTATTTTTTGGTTTATCGCTGTTTTCTCGTTTGTTTTTATTTCTAGTTTTATTGGGAATTTTGACGGCTCTGCATATCAATTTTTTAACTGTTCAACTTTGTAACTGTTCAACTTCATAAATGTTCAACTTACAAACTTGATAATTGAAGTGCTGAGGCGATAAATATTTTAGGATAAGTAATTTAGTATTGGTATTTTGGGGATTCTTCCGAAGGGGCGCATATAAGGTTTCTGCCGAGGTCATTCTTTAAAATGTTAGGATAGCTGCCTATGAGCAATGCGATCGCTGATTTCATCGCTCTACAGACTACTCACAGTTATTTCTAGCGATTATTTCTAGCATATGGCATCTGCAAGAATTGTTGACTTATTGCGTAAGGGTCAAGTTAGCGACTCGTATCTTGTACGCGGTTGGGTAAGGACAAAGCGAGAAGGTAAGGGAATAGCCTTCTTAGAATTAAATGATGGCTCATCGGTTCAGGGTTTACAAATTGTTTTACCCCAAGATCTCGATGGTTATGAAACCCTAGTCAAGCAAATAACTACGGGCACATCCATTGAGGTATCTGGGATTCTGGTCGAGTCGATGGGCAAGGGGCAGAGGGTGGAAATGCAGGCAACGGCGATCGCTGTTTTTGGCACAGCCGATCCCGAAACCTATCCTCTACAAAAAAAACGTCATTCGATCGAATTTCTCCGCACGATCGCCCACTTACGCCCCCGTACCAATATGTTTGGCGCAGTGTTTCGCGTCCGCAATGCCTGTGCCTTTGCAATTCATCAATTTTTTCAAGAACGAGGATTTTTGTGGGTGCATACGCCCATCGTCACGGCTAGCGACTGTGAAGGGGCGGGTGAAATGTTTGGGGTGACCACCTTGGATTTAAATAAGGTGGCGGCAACGGGAAAACCCGTTGATTTTTCGCAGGACTTTTTTGGCAAGCCCGCCTTTCTGACTGTCAGTGGACAGCTAGAGGCGGAAATTATGGCGACCGCCTTTTCTAATGTCTATACCTTTGGCCCCACGTTCCGCGCAGAAAACTCTAATACCTCACGCCACCTTGCCGAATTTTGGATGATTGAACCTGAGATGGCTTTTTGCGATTTAGAGGGAGATGCAGATCTGGCGGAAGATTTTCTCAAATATATTTTTAACTATGTGTTAGCCACCTGTCCCGAAGATATGGAATTTTTCCAAGAACGGGTAAACGATCGCGTCATGGTCAATGCGCGGAAGATCGTCGATGAAAAGTTTGAGCGCATTACCTATACGGAAGCGATCGCCATTCTGGAAAATTGCAGTAAAACCTTTGAGTATCCAGTCCAATGGGGATTAGATCTCCAATCGGAACATGAACGATTTCTTGCGGAAGAGCATTTTCAGAAGCCTGTGATTGTTATGGATTATCCCCTTGGCATTAAAGCCTTCTATATGCGGGTGAACGAGGGAACGGCAAGCGATCGGCAAACGGTGCGAGCTATGGATATCCTCGCCCCTGGCGTGGGGGAAATTATCGGTGGCTCCCAGCGTGAAGAGCGTCTTGATGTATTGGAAGCGAGAATTCGCAATGTCGGGCTCAATCCTGAAGACTATTGGTGGTATCTGGATTTACGTCGTTATGGAACCGTGCCGCACGCTGGGTTTGGTCTAGGTTTCGAGCGCTTAGTCCAATTCATTACAGGTATGGGCAATATTCGCGATGTAATTCCCTTCCCCCGTTTTCCCCAGAATGCCGAATTTTAAGCTTTGTGTGCTAAGTCACCCATGATGTAGGTAGCCGCGATCGCCCGATCGTCACCCATGACGATCGTGGCAAATAGGTGATCGGATATTTCCGCTATGGTGGGTGGCAGAGTCGCATCGGAACGTTGGTTTCTTATTTCCATAATCGGGGTTGAGCGCGGATTGAGTACGACAAAATCGGCTTCTTTCCCAATCTCAAAATTTCCTAATTTATCCTCCAGACATAAAGCTCTAGCTCCCCCTAAAGTCGCGAGAAACAAAGCTTGAAAGGATGATAGCTTTGTTTCTCGCAACTGGGCGACTTGATAGGCGGCGCAAGCAGTGCGTAAAATCGAAAAACTCGTACCAGCCCCCACATCAGTACCCAGTCCCACTTTGACGGGGGTTTCTTGCGACTTAGCCTTTTCTAATTTGAAAAGCCCACTGCCCAAAAACAAATTAGAAGTCGGACAAAAAGCGATCGCGGAATTTGCCTCGGCTAATCTGGCAAATTCCCGATCGGTCAGTTGGACACCATGGGCAAAGATCGATCTTTCGCCTACTAAACCTGCGCGATCGTACACATCTAGATAGCCTTTATGATCGGGAAATACTGCTGCCACGGCCGCCACTTCTTTCACATTTTCCGAAAGATGGGTATGTAGATACACATCGGGAAATTCGGTCAGTAGTTTACCTGCATTGGTTAACTGTTCTGGGGTGGAGGTAATGGCAAATCTTGGGGTGACAGCATAGAGAAGGCGATCGCGCTTATGCCATTTCTCAATTAACTGTTTGGATTCTCGATAGGAGGAGTCGGCGGTATCGGTTAAAAAATCAGGAGCATGACGATCCATCATCACTTTCCCTGCAATCATCCGCAAATTGAGCCGTTGTGCTTCTTCAAAAAATGCTTCGGTTGACTGGGGAAATACGGACGTAAATACTAAGGCAGTGGTAGTTCCATTTCGCAATAGCTCCTTCAGAAAGAGAGTGGCAATTTCCGATGCATAGTGGCGATCGGCAAACTTTGCTTCCGTGGGAAAGGTGTAGGTACTCAGCCATTCCAATAATTGCTGACCATAGGAAGCAATCATCTCCATCTGAGGAAAATGAATATGGGTATCGATAAAACCTGAAACAATTATGTGATTGGGATAATGCGTAATGGGGAGATCCGCGTACCGCGATCGCAAATCGTTATAATCCCCTAATTCCTTCACTTTACCATGCTCGACTACGAGCAAACCATCGGGAAAATATCGAATACTATCAGCTTCTGATTCATAAAAAGGATCGGCGATCGCATCTACGAAACTGGCTCGAAATCCTTGGGTGATTTGCTTTGGCATTGTAATAATGGAATCGTCCGCAAAGGTCGTTGAATTTAAAGGTCATCGCCATTTGCCGACTAGTTATCTTTTTTGACAGGACTATTCTTTACTTTTTTCATTTTCTACCGCAGTCACCAAAAGTACAATAATTACCGCCGCAATATGATGACTAACTAAACTGTAATACTAAATCACAAAATGGCGTAGCCATTTTGTGATTTTATATCTGCCACCAGTTTTGTTAGGACAAAATCAAAACCCCAAAGAGAGTTGCCGCGCGGAGCGCGGCAGCTCTCTTTGGAGTTTTATGTCCTGATACAGTTGGCGGCAGCTATA
>NZ_LIRE01000269.1 GCF_001402795.1 Pseudanabaena sp. 'Roaring Creek' | reverse complement strand
AAGACAAATCAAACCCCAAGAATTGACTGGCGGCGCTTCGCGCCGCCAGTCAATTCTTGGGGTTTATGTCCTAGTACAGCGACAGATATAAGTAGCTGGCTCAAATAAATTTCCATGCCAAATCAATAATTTGCTCCTTAGATAGTGGGACTGGCAGCAGTTGAATTTGAGCGTGATCGCTATAATTTTGGAGCCTTCTCGAGATCGCTTCGGTAATCCCACCTTCATTTAAGAAATATGGGAGGACTTGGATTTGTTTAATCCCTTGTAGTAGTAATTTTTCTATCTGCGTTTCAATTTTGGGTTCTACTCCCCAATAGGCGGCGATCGCTTGGCTGGGTTTGGCTAAATCCTCAATCACCTGATTCGCTCCAGCGCGACGACTACCGTGGGCGATCAAGATTCGACCCTGTATTGCTGGGTTCGGCATTCCGTGGGATGTCTCGGTACGATATTTCTCAAATTGTCGCGATAGTAGGTTTGGAATATCTGGATCTGTTCCCAGATAAGGAGTGGTACGAAATGTAAAATCAGGGCATCCTTCGAGAAATTTTTTCTGTAGGTTATTCTGAGCGATCGCGACTTCGGTGGGAATATCTTCGCTGACATGGACTCCTTCTAGTAAAAACAAAGGCAAGACCACCACTTCCGAAATACCTGCTTGGATAGCTTGCGTTGCAAATCCTTCTAATTGCTGTGATAGGGTTAATTCTAATCCTTCAAGACAACCCCCGCTAATGTAGCGATCGCCAGTTTGCCGATGATCTTTATATTCGATATATTCGATGCGAGATTTCGCGACAGCGATGAGATCTTGCAAAGCAATCCACGAACGGCGATCGCTGCTACCGTGGGTTACCAAAAAAAGCGCTCTAGCATTCATCTCATCATACTCGGTATAATTGTAATCAGTAGTTCCGCATAATTAAAACCCAGAATCAGAGATTGTGCCGCCCACGTAGCGGGCGGTACGCTCTTCTAGATTGTAAGTTTACTTATGCCTAGCTATTTAATTGTAGTGATCATTATACTGAGTAACGCATATCGAAACTATTTACGGAAAAACCCAAGGGCTAAAGGCGCATCAATTAAAGCAGCTAGATCGTCTGTATCGATCGCGCTTACCGCAAGATAGCCTGACCACTCCCGAACTATCTCAGCGCCTTGCGGCAGTCAGTGCTGAGTTAAAGGAATCTATCTGTATTTATATCAATAGGCGCGGACAGGTGATCCGTGTCGCGATCGGCACGCCCAATCAGACCAAAATTCCACCGCTAGAACTGCCTCGCTATGGTAGCGATCGCTTGAGTGGATTGCGCTGTATTTGTGCCACTCCCGATGTGGAACCTCCAAATCTCAACGACTTAACGGCGATGTTGATGCAGCGTCTCGATGCATTGGTGATTCTGTCAGTCAATCTCAAGGGTTATGCCGAACGGGGATATTTAGCCCATTTATTGCCAGCTACCGAAGCGGAGTTACCCGAACAGCAGAATGCTTGGCGCGTATCCAAGCCCATGACCTTAGAGGCGATCGCCAAGCAGGATTTCTTAGAGTTAGTAGAAGGGCTAGAAGAGGAATTTAGTCGCAATTTTGCGGGTCGAGCCACCGATGACGATCGTGATCGCGTCATGTTAGTGGGCTTGATGGCTCAAAAAGAAAAATCTGACTCGATGCCCTTTGCGATGATCGAACTCGGTCAACTGGTGGAAAGTGCGGGGGGAACTGTCCTCGATGCACTGTGGCAGAAGCGCGAACGTCCTCATCCTCAGACGGTTCTCGGTGAAGGTAAAGTCTTAGAACTCGCGATCGCTGCTCAAACAAAGGGCGCAAATCTCGTGGTCTTCGATCGCGAGCTAACGGCTTCGCAAACTCGCAACCTCGAAAGGGCGATCGGTTTGCGCGTAAGCGATCGCACCGAAGTGATTCTCGATATTTTTGCCCAACGCGCCCAGTCATCGGAAGGAAAATTGCAAGTTGAGCTAGCGCAGCTCGAATATCGCTTGCCACGCCTCGCAGGTCACGGACAGGCTCTATCAAGGCTTGGGGGTGGAATTGGCACGCGCGGTCCTGGAGAAACCAAGTTAGAAACCGATCGCCGCACGATCCAAAAGCGGATTACGTTTCTGCAACAGCAAGTAAATCATTTGCAGGCGCAGCGATCGCGCATTCGTCAAAAGCGAGTCGATCGCGAAGTGCCGACGGTAGCGATCGTGGGTTACACCAATGCAGGCAAATCAACCCTGCTGAATGCCATGACCAGAGCCGATGTATATGCCGCTGACAAGCTTTTTGCCACCCTCGATCCGACAACACGCCGCCTCAACCTGCTCGGTGAAGACGAACAGATGCACATGGTGCTACTTACCGACACCGTAGGATTCATCCACGAGCTGCCCAAATCCTTGGTTGATGCTTTTCGGGCTACCCTTGAAGAAGTATCGGAAGCCGATGTATTGGTGCACCTTGTTGATGCATCCCATTCTGCTTGGGAAGCTCAACTCAAAGCAGTGGATAAAATCCTAAAGGATATGCCGATCACCGTTGGACCGATTCTATTAGTCTTCAATAAAATCGATGCTGTTGATGACCCCAACGCTATTTTAGAGAAATATCCTGAGGCGATCGCCATCTCAGCCCTCAAACGGGAAGGCTTCGAGCAAATGAGTAAGTCTTTGTTCAAAATGATTGAATATGCGATCGGGACATTGGATTAAGTACTGGTGCAAAATAAATTACCAAAACCCGTAAAGTTGCGCCCCGTAGGGGCGCAACTTTACGGGTTTTGGTTTGTAATTAATTATGCCTAGCTACTTAAGTTTCCCCGCTACGCAAGCATCATGGTTATTTTATTGTCACTTATACCAATTCACAAAAGTGTTGTCACACTTTCGTGAATTAAACACCAAACTCAGTAAGGTTTTGAGATTCCCAAAATGGCAACGCCATTTTGGGAATTGGTATTACAGCACTTTGCACTCAAATTCAAACCAAGAAGGTTTTTGAAAGTGTTGCAAAGCAACACTTTCAAAAACCTTCTCATGATTATTTCGATCGGAAATTGCAATAGATTCGCTACTTACTGGAATTTATCCAAATCAATGGGAATGTGAATATAAAATTCCGTTCCTTTTCCTACGGTGGAATGGCAAGTTAACTTGCCATTGTGCTTTTCTGTAATTATTTGATAACTGATTGCCATTCCCATTCCCGTTCCTTTACCTACTGGTTTAGTCGTAAAAAATGGATCGAAGATTTGTCGCTGGAACTCTTCAGGAATGCCATTGCCATTATCAGCGATCGCAATCTCTACAAAGCAATCATCGATCACTCTAGTCTGAATCTTGATATAGGGCGATCGCGCCCAATTATCTTCTTGGGGATTTCCTTGGAGATCGATTTTAGGGTGATAGTTTACTTCCTCTAAGGCATCGATTGCATTTGCCAAAATATTGACAAACACCTGATTCATCTGTCCAGCATAACAACTAATTAAGGGAAGATCGCCATATTGTTTAATAACTTGAATGTGATTAGACCTCGACTTAGACCTCAGTCGATGCTCGAGAATCATTAAGGTATTGTCAATGCCTTTGTGAATATCGACCTGCTTAAATTCAGCTTCATCCATATGCGAGAAGTTTTTCAGCGACTGAACGATTCCTTGAATCCGACTCGTTCCCACTACCATCGAATTAATGATTTGGGGCAAATCCTGCTTGATAAACTCTAACTCAATTTCTTCAGCAAGTTTTTCCATTTCAGGGATTCCTTGGAGATAATTTTTTTGGGTTAGTTTTGTAAAGTTTAAAATTTTCGCGATGTAGTCTTTTAAATAACTAAGATTGCCATGAATAAAGTTGACAGGATTATTAATCTCATGAGCAACGCCTGCGATTAACCTACCTAAGGAAGACATTTTTTCAGATTGAACTATATGAACCTGTGCCTTTTTTAGATTGATTAAAGTTTCTTCTAATTCAATATTAGCTTTAGTCAGTTCGGCAGTCCGCTCGGTAACCTGTCCTTCAACCGTTTTGAGTAAATCCTGTAACTGCTTGTTCGCTTGTAAAAGTTCCTCCGAACTTAGTTCTAAAGAGCGCTCGATAATCCGATGATCGTCATCGTATTGACAATATGCAGTATCAATATCATTTAAAAATCCCTGCCATTCTGAGGGCAACGAATCGATACTGCCAAAATGTTTTTTGATCTGACGCTGAAGTAGGCGGTGCATTGGATTTAATAAAAAGCTACTGCTCAGAAAGAGTGGTAATGGTCATCGTTTGATTGTGGAGTTCGCAGCGCTCTCCCATAGAGGCGGGAGCCATCTCTCCATAGGAATAAAAACCCGTCAGAACTGTTGATTGTCCCATGACTTCTCTTACGCCATCGACTTCTTCTTCAATGCGTTGCTTCAGTACCAATTTGCGTCCAACACAACTAATTAAAATGGCTAGGTCAGGTGAGCCTTCTGCCCTATAGCTGATACTAGTTTGAGCTGCCCCAATCGCCCCATCGATAAGACGCTCGAAGTTAGTTTGCATTAATTGGACAACGCTTCCTTCTGGAACATCTCCAGCAAATGTCAGGCTTTGTTCTGCTTCATCAATGGCTAAAATCGTGCGTACTACCGAGCGATCGCCTTCCGCATTGTAGAGACTCAGAGGGAATAATAATCCCGATGCTGGCAGTCCAACGGCATGATCGCCCAGATACTTTTTATATAGCTCTAGTGCCGATAATCCATCCAGCTCATAGAGAATATTACCTTGAGATTTGGTGACTACACGTTTAGCTCCAAAGGTTGCCCATCCTCCCAAAGAGCCATAACCAATTTTAATGCGATCGCCATAGATCCCGATCGCGGCAACTATTTCTTTTTCTAACAATTCATTCCAGAGAATGAGCGTTTCGGCAAATCTCGATCCATCCCCTGCCAAACCTCCCGTAACCGTCACATGCTCTGGTAATTGCGATCGTAAGCCAGAGATGAGATCGCTACCATTAACGATTAATCCATCCGATAAAACGAAGAGATGGGCTAAATCCTCTGTTGGAAAGCTCTGAGCCAATTTTGCACCAATTGCAAAACTATCGGAAGTTTTGGTAATGGGTAGATAATTGCCTTTGATCTGAGTATGCTCGAACTCGATCGCGGTAACTACAATAGTGTCATCAGCAACTCGAGTATCAAAGATCTCCCCAGCTGTCGAGCAGCCAATAATCGTGGCATTTGGGTAAATCTGTTTCAAATATTGAGGATAATTCTCAGCCTTAAGAATATCTGTTCCACCAAACACTAGTACTAAATGAGCTAATTGATTGCTATTAGGAGAGCTTGGTTCCCATCCTTGATTTACAGTCAATCTATATTGTTCGATTTTCATAGTTATTTTTAAGGACTATAGAAAGAGGTCAATAGTTTGTATTTGAAATTTACTAGAGAATGATTTTCATTAATGATCTACTAAAATGATCTACTAACTACTCAATTAATTACCATCTCTAATAATCTTACTAATTATTATGCCCACTATCTCAAGTAATTATCCTGCTGATTAGACATTATATTAAACCATTACGTTTACAACAAACCTAAATACTTTGCAGAAGTTCAACCTAAAGGAGTACGACTCCACAAACCCAAAAACCTATAAATAATTTAGATTTAGGATTGCTACATTGTTATTTATAATTCACATAAAATTCTAATTCCCTTGAGAAATTTGCTGTATTAGAGTAAGATAAGCCACCTATAAATTACTTATTTTATGGGATATTCAGTATTAACAATTATCGGCATAAGTAAGTGGGCTAGCACAGCGATCACTATAGTTTTTAGATATTATTTAGATATTATTATTATTAGATATTATTTAGATGTTGTATTTAATTATGCCTAGATACTTAGACAATGAGTAATAAGTAATAAGTAGGTTAGCAAGAAATATATAAAGTATTACTGCCTTATCAGTCAATAGACATAATGCCTATATAGCAGTTTTGACCTTAGCCAGCCCCAAAAGATGAGTGGCGGCACTTTGTGCCGCCACTCATCTTTTGAGTTTTGATTATGTCCTAATACCAATTCACGAAAATGTGATAACACTTTTGCGAATTAAAAACTAAGCCTAGTAAGGATTTTCAATTTATAGCTACAGTCACTTGACTTAGGACATAAACCCCAAGAATTGATTGGCGGCGCTTCGCGCCGCCAATCAATTCTTGGGGTTTATAGTTGTTTTAAATAACTTGTAGACGGGCTTCGACTTCGCTCAGCCCTCGGTGTAAGCTAGCTGAGCGAAGTCGAAGCTGTAGTTTTTATTTGAATTATCTATA
>NZ_LIRE01000268.1 GCF_001402795.1 Pseudanabaena sp. 'Roaring Creek' | reverse complement strand
CTAAAAAGGAAAGGATTTATATGGTAAGGATGGGCGGCGCTTCGCGCCGCCCATCCTTACCTATTTAGCACTACCACTTTGTGAATTAAACACAAAACCCAGTAAGGTTTTGAGATTCCCAAAATGGCGTTGCCATTTTGGGAATTGGTATACTCCCTTCCCAGTGAGGAATTAGACGTTGCGGCGCGTTGCGCCGCAACGCTAATTCTTGGTTTTTAATGTCTAATTTTATAGCGGGAAGGGAGTAAGTCATAATTTGTAGGTTTTGGAGGTTTATTCCTTAGGATTGCGCTTCCAATTTACAATACTTGCATGGAAAATTTGGGAGTTGGGTTTTCTCGATTTTTGGTAAAAGCCTATAAATAGTCTGAAGGTAACGAACATTGGCGACAGGATTGGCAACAATATACGAGGCATTGCACCAAGATCCGCAAATTTACGAGTTGGTCGAGGAATTACATCAAACTGAAGCTAAAGAATTTTGGCATCGGGCGATCGCAGTTCTCCAACAGTTATCTATGCAGACAAAGCTTAAGGGATTTTCGATCGCCCACCATCCTTACATTTTTGCCAATGCTACCTTTCACCAGAATGATTTACAAACATGGGTATTTACCACTAGCAAGTCATCCTTATTTCCCACAGGAACTTTGCCCCTTGGTGACACTCAGGTAGTTACCATCCCTAAGTCCGACCCGCTCAATCAAGAATGGCTATGCATTTTAGTAACTGATGTCTTTAGTGCTTTGGTCGTCTCTTCCAATACAAGTCATAGTTGCATCTGGTCGTTACATCCCCTAGCGATTCAAACTGCGATCGCAGTGCTTTTGCCCCGTATTCGTCGTGCCGAGCAACAGTCTTTATGGCAATTTAAGCTGCAACAGTTTCCGCCTATATTGCCTCCCTATCAAATCATGGCAAGGTTTGGGACGATCTTGATGGCTCAATCCTCCATCCATCAAGAGTTGCCGATCCCCGAAATTCAAGAAGTCGATATCATTAAAGCGATTACCCATGAGGTGCGAACGCCGCTCACCACAATTCGGATGTTAGTGCGATCGCTCAAACGGCGCAAGGATATATCGGTGGAAGTAAAAAACCGACTGGATCGAGTAGATGCGGAATGCACCGAACAGATCGAAAGATTTAACTTAATTTTTGAGGCAGCGCAACTGGATAACTATCCGATCGTACTTGAGGCAACGCAAATCGAGCAGATCTTAAGTGACGGATTCATGCGATGGCAAGACCATGCGGGGAGAAGACAGATCTCGCTGGAAATGATCTTACCGACGGAAATTCCTGCGATTTTAAGTAATGCATTGCTTTTATCTCAAGTACTTAATGGTCTGGTCGATCGCCTAATTCGGAGTTTCCCCCCCGATAGTCACATCCAATTAATTCTCACCAGTGCAGGCGAATATTTAAAATTACAATTTCAGTCCCAAGTAATGCAGCAGGGGGGAAGCGATCTGCCATTGCTTAAGGCGGTAGGACAATGGCTGATGTTACAGCCTGAGACAGGAACATTAAGCCTGAGCTTACCCACTACCAAGACCTTACTCAAGGCTCTAGGCGGTAAGCTTACGGTGAGAATGCATTCTAGCGCTGCCGCCTATGATGGCGAAATTTTGACTATTTTCTTACCATTTAAGTAACTAGGCATAATTAACAACCAGAATTAAAACCTGTAGCGCACGCGGCGCGTGCGCTACAGGTTTTAGGATTTTATATTTAATTGCGCCTAGGTACTTATCTAAAATTTATATCAATATTAAATTATTGGTGACAGTGATTTTGATGCAGGCAGACCTCAGAGTAGGCGATCGCTATAAAAATAAATAAAATGTAACAATATGACCAAACTTAAAGCTTATGCGCTAAACTATTGACCGTAAGGTAAAAGTATTTATCGGTTGTAGTAATTGTTTTCTGTACTGACAGTTTTTTTCTGTTTCATCGTGACAAGCTTCTCTCCGACATCTCTATCTCTACATACTCATTGAATTCTTGGAGAAAGCATAATGTCTATTTACGTTGGTAACTTGTCCTATGAAGTTACTCAAGATCATTTAAAGCCCGTGTTTGAAGACTACGGCAAGGTAACCCGCGTTCATTTCCCTACCGATCGCGAAACTGGTCGCGCTCGTGGCTTTGCCTTCGTGGAAATGAGCCAAGATGCTGAAGAAGATGCTGCCATCACAGCGTTGGACGGAGCAGAATGGATGGGTCGCGTACTCAAGGTTAACAAGGCTAAGCCTCGCGAGAATAATGACTCGTTTGGCGGCGGCGGTAACAGAGGCGGCGGCGGCGGTCGCGGTGGTTACAATAAGTCTGGCGGTGGCGGCGGTCGTTACTAAGTTAGTAATACCGAAGTATTCATCGTAAGATAAATAAATCCCAAAAAACTAGAGGGCGCTACGCGCCCTCTAGTTTTTTTTAGTTCAGAACATCACTCTTTTTGCTACTCTTTTTGCTACTCTAGGGAAAAATAGGCGACAGGTTTTGCATGAATTCATTGCAACCATTAGGCATTGTTGTTCAGGGATCGCTAAGTGACGGATTAGAAGTTCGACTCAATGGCGAGATTTCTGTCGAAGATATGCGCGTCGGCAAATTCTTGGTGGTTCATGGTCGGCATACCCATTTTTTTTGTATCCTCACCAATGTCACCCTTGGGACAGCCAGCCCACGCATTCTCATGAATCCACCCGATCCTGAGAATACTTTTTTAACTGAAATTTTGGCAGGTACGGGCACATTCGGGACGATCGCCTTAACGCCCATGTTGATGTTTGTCCCCGCAAATCCCTTCGATCTAATTGCGCAAAGAAGCATTCAAACTAGCGATCGCGTCAAAAAAACTAAACGCAAAAAAAATACAACCTCTGAAAGCATTGAGGAAATTAGCGATTTTCAACTCCTACCAGTAAAAACAATTCCCAGCCATTTCGCGCAGGTATTTGATGCCACAGAGCGAGACTTTCGGATAGTATTTGGATGGGAAAACGATCCTCAAAAACGCAATTTTGCGATCGGTCAGCCTATTGATATGTCCGTACCCATTTGTCTCGATCTCGATCGCTTTGTCGAGCGGAGTAACGGTGTATTTGGTAAATCGGGAACGGGAAAATCCTTTTTAACGCGCCTGTTACTATCGGGCATTATCCGCAAGCAAGCGGCAGTAACTTTAATCTTTGACATGCATTCTGAGTATGGATGGGAAGCTGCCACCGAAGGGAAAAGATTTAGCACGGTTAAAGGCTTAAGACAGCTATTTCCCGCACAGGTACAAATTTACACCCTCGATCCCGACTCGACCAAGCGGCGGGGAGTTCGCGATGCGCAGGAACTTTACATTAGCTACGATCAGATTGATGTCGAAGACTTAATGCTCATTCGCGAAGAATTAAACCTCTCCGAAGCCAGTTTAGAAAACGCAATTATTTTAAGGAATGAGTTTGGGAAGAATTGGATTTCGCGATTATTGGCGATGACTAATGCCGAAATTCAAGAATTTTGCGAGCAAAAGATGGGAAGCAAGTCTTCGATCATGGCTCTCCAGCGCAAACTAAACCGTCTTGACGATCTCAAATATTTACGCCCAACCTGTCCAGAAAACTATATTAAGCGCATTCTCGATTCGATCGCCGCAGGCAAGCATATTGTGATTGAGTTTGGTTCGCAATCCAACTTACTCTCCTATATGTTGGCAACCAATATCATCACTAGGCGGATCCACCATTCCTACGTCCAACAAGCCGAACGCTTTTTGCAAACTAAAAATATTAGCGATCGCCCCCAGCAGTTAACGATCGTCATCGAAGAAGCCCATCGATTTCTAGCGCCAAATACTGCCAGACAAACGATTTTTGGAACGATCGCCCGCGAAATGCGGAAATATTTCGTGACCTTGCTGATTGTCGATCAACGCCCATCGGGAATTGATAATGAAGTAATGTCCCAAATTGGCACAAGAATCACCGCTTTACTGAATGATGAGAAAGATATTGAAGCAATCTTTACGGGAGTCTCGGGCAGTAGTAACCTTCGCACCATCCTATCGAAATTAGATTCTAAACAGCAAGCTTTAGTACTTGGTCATGCTGTACCGATGCCCGTAGTAGTGCAAACTCGTCCCTATGACGAGACTTTCTATCGCGAGATCGGCGAAGTTCCTTGGGAAGAAATTTCTACGCCAGAGGTGCTAAGGGTCGCTGAAACTGCCAAAGCCGATTTAGGCTTTTAGCCTTTACTGAAAAGATCTCATCAAAATAGGGAGTTTATGTGAATTTTTTTATTTCTTGCAAAGTTCCCACTCAAGTTCTCTCAGTTATTACCATCCTAATATCGTACTTTACGCCCCAACTAACCACAGCTCTAGAAGCCACACCAAACCCGAATCAAAATTTTGAACAATGGTGTTTGCAAAGGACATTGCTTGCGGCAGAAACAAAAAAAACGGTTGAAGTACTTTTAGAAATCGCTAGTACCCAAGATTGCAAGTTCGCAAATATCAAACTCTATCGCCTCAGTAAACTGAATCTCTCTGAGGTTAAAGATTTAAGCGATATTCGTCCCTTGGCGAGTTTCATCAATTTAACCGATCTCGATCTGAGAGATAATCAGATTAAGGATATCCAACCTCTTGAAAACCTAAATAAATTAACAACTCTCGAACTTGACGGTAACCGCATTACCGACCTGAAACCCTTAAGTAGTTTAACGAATTTGACAAGTCTCTATCTTTCGGGGAATCAAATTGATGATGTCCAACCCCTCTCAACATTGAAGAAATTAACGGTTCTAGAATTAATTGAAAACCACATTCGCGATGTAAGCCCTCTAGAGAACTTGAACAACTTAGTCTCCCTCGAACTCTACCACAACCAAATTAGAGATGTTGCTCCGCTCGCGAAGTTGACTGGCTTGACCGAACTCTATCTCGGCAAAAATCAGATTAGGGATGTGAAATCTCTTTCCAGTTTAATTAATCTGACAGGACTCTACCTCGATGAAAACCCAATACTTGATCGGGTCTGTCCGATTAAGCCAGAATCAGTTTGCAATTTTTAAACGAAATAGTAAGAACTGATTAAACTGGGCATCACTAAAATTATCATCGCTAACTAAAATCAGACTTTGTGAGCCATCCGCTAAGCGTGGACCGATCGCCATACCCTCTAAATTATCTAATTTGATACCGAGGGTTGCTAAATCTAAAACTAGTTTTTTGCGGATTGATCGAACATTAGGAGTCACGCGGAAACTTTTAATTGAGGAAGTATCGTTCGCGTCGCCCGTAAAAATTTGCCAGATTTTAGCACTCAGTCCTGCCGAGCCATTAGAACGCTCAAGGGTGAGAAAGTGACCGCCGCGATCGATCGCGACAATTTCATTCACGCCGATTTGATTAATGGGAGGAACGATCGCCTCGACAGGATAGCGATGCTCGGCGACGATGATCGGTGCGATATTACCAACTAGATAATGCAAAAATCGACTTTCCGAAGGCTCTCGAAGATCGGGGCTTGCATCTTGAGCGAGGGCATTCTCCGTAATTGTAAAGACGCGATAGGGATCGCCAATCGAATCCCGAATTACCGTGAGGGATTCAAAGCCCAGATTATCTCTTACTCCCTGAGGCTTAGATACCTTTGAATTTGGATCGGAATTTGCCTCATCCCTTGTCGCGCCGAATAAATAGCGCGATGGAATTGGCAAACTGCGGAGCCACTTGCCCGTCAATAGATCGAATTCATCAATAAATGGCGGAATACCTTTACTAGTTACGCCCTCACTGGCAATTAACACCGAGCGATCGCCCGTGAGCGCGATTCCCTCGGGATCGATTTCGCCCTTGGGATAGGTATGCCCCATTTTATCTTTCAGTAGGTCCACGCCAATTACTTCGACATGGTCTAGCGTTGGTTGAGTTTTCTTAGAACTGAATTTCAACTTGAGCGCATAGAATCTAGCGGGAGCAAATTCGCTGCGATCGTCGGAAATTGCGTAGAAAATATCATTAAGGCGATCATAGGTTAGCCCTGACAGACCACCAACGGGCGTATCCTCAAATTTTTGTTTTGGTAATTTGTACTCATTCACAAATTCTAACGATACGTTCGTAAATGTGCGATCGCTTGCCATCGCCGATGAGTCACTAAAACTATTGCCGATCGCAAAAGTTGCGAAAAAGACCAAACAAAACCAACTTAGCAACTTCCAAAAGTTCTTCGGTAAAGACATTTTCTTAAGCATTGGATTCACAACTAGGACGCGCAATCAGATTTTCGTAGGGTTCGATCGCCAAAGGTCGATCGGGATGCTCTAATAAATAGCGATCGCACAGTTCAAAAAGCTCCTGCTTTGACTGCACTAAGCGCATTCCCGCTAAAAATTGTCCTTCGGGATCGATCCCCGTACCGATAAAGTTCAGAAATTTTTTCAAACTATTAATGTGGGATTTTTCTCGCAAAGTATCTTGGCAAGTAATTGCATGGAGATGCTGAATGTAATGATAGACATCGCTGAGCGCGATCGCTCGGACTGGTTGACCCGCCAAGCGATCGCGTATTTGCTGAAAGATCCAAGGATTGCGAATTGCCGCCCGTCCGATCATCACCCCTGCTGCACCAGTCTCTTGTAAAACCGCTTCTGCCTTAAGATAGGAGGTAATATTCCCATTCGCCAGCACTGGACAGTTAACGGTTTGGACGGCATGGCGAATCAGATCGTAATGGACTTCACCCCGATATAGCTCCTTAACAGTTCTGCCATGCAAACTCAATAGATCGATCTGATACTGATTAATTAATTGCAGTAATCGATCGAAATTAGTGGTTGAGTCAAAGCCCACCCGCATCTTGACCGTGAATAGTCCTGAAATTTGCGATCGCAAGGCTGCAAAAATTCGTTCGATGGTATCAGGTTCCCGCAACAGACCGCCTCCAACATTTTTGCGATAAACTCGTGGGGCAGGGCAGCCTAAATTGAGATCGATCCCCGCGATCGGATAGCCGATCAATTGCTTGGTAATGCGCAACAGATCGGGAATGCTCTCGCCAATTAGTTGAGCAAAGACAGGTCTTCCCGTATTGTTGTGCGTAATTGACCTCAAAATTTTCTTATCGATATTCGAGTTTGCATAGACGCGAAAGTATTCAGTCACGTAATAATCGGGACAGCCATATTCGCTCAGCATTTGCATAAAGGCAAGATCCGTCACATCCTGCATGGGCGCGAGTGCTGTCAATGGTTGCCCTTGAGCGATCGGTAATGGTAGGGCTTTTGGCAAGGTATCTGATTATAATTTTTGAGGCTGCGCCTTTCGCTGGCTACCAAAATTATAACAACCATCATGAGCGATCGCCCCACTCCCTACAATAGTCAAAATAACGATGAATCCATTTCAAACCAAAATTTAGAGACAAGGAATTTAAAATCCATGTCGGGGTTGAATTACGAACAGGGATCGCTCTTTAGCGAAGCAACCCAGCGCAATCGTCTCCATGACAGTAGCCCAATTTACACAATGGGCAGTCAATCGCTCCAATCATGGAAACAGGCGATCGCCAAGTACCAGAGGGCTATCACCAAAGCGATCCCCGTCCGCCAAACATCCTTATTCGATTTGCCATCTAACCACTGCGATCCCGATGCGATCGATCCCTTCAAATTGCCAATTCAACCAGCAGAATTTTATCGATTACCCAATGCTGATAGTGGTGATGCCTGTATATACTTTGTAATCGATTTCACAAAGCCAGAACTTCCCGTGCTACTCTATATTGGTGAGACCTGTCGATCGCATCAAAGATGGAAAGGAGTTCATGACTGTAAAAGGTATGTTCTGAATTACCGAGAACTGCATACCACCCACAATCTACCAACTCAAGTTGTGATGACCTTCTGGTGGGATGCTCCATCAGCTACGCGCCCCCGCCAACAATTAGAAAGAACTCTAATCGAGAAATGGCGATCGCCCTTTAACAAAGAAAATTGGAACTTTTGGGGTACTCCTTTCGTAAATTAATTCGTCAGTAACTCCACATACCTAGGCAATATTGCAAACAAGATTACTATGTCTTCTCCTCAACTCAATCCCAAATCCGATGTTAATGAATTATGGTTTCCCAAATTTTTTATCGGTAGTATGATAGCGATCGCCTGTCTGACGATCCTACTTTCTTTGCTCCCATCAGGAATTCGTAATACCCCTTCCGTTAAAACTTCGCTTCAGACTCAAAGTACAACCAATTTATCGATCTAGCGCGATCGTTTTTTTACCATTGTTCGGCAGACATACAGCGCTTTGCGCTCAAACAAACCAAGGGAATTTTTGAAAGCTTTGCTTCACAAAGTTTTCAAAAATTTCTTTGGTTTGTTTGAGCTATTAATTAAAGTATAGATACCGCCAACTGTATCAGGACATAAAACCCAAAATCATGTTGTCGCGCAGAGCGCGACAACATGATTTTGGGTTTTAATTTTGTCCTAATAAGACTAGCGGTAGCTATATCTGCGGCTTCGACTTCGCTCAGCCAACGTTATACTAATTCCCAAAATGGCAACGCCATTTTGGGGATCTCAAAACCTTACTGGGTTTATTTTTTACAGAAATTACCGAT
>NZ_LIRE01000267.1 GCF_001402795.1 Pseudanabaena sp. 'Roaring Creek' | reverse complement strand
AAATTGTCCTACTGCCTTTCCCGTAAAGGATTAGAGGTTGCGGTGCAAAGCACCGCAACCTCTAATCCTTTACGGGAAAGGCAACGCCATTTTGGGAATCTCAAAACCTTACTGGGTTTTGTGTTTAATTCATAAAAGTGTTGTCACACTTTCGTGAATTGGTATAATCCTTTACTGTTTGAAAACACCGACATTTGATTTTAATCTATGGTCACTCTATCAATTTTATATATTAATCGTATAATTAAAAAATATTAAATAGTAAGTAGTTCGGCATAATTAAAACCCAAAGCCAGAGAGTGTATCGCCCGCTACGCGGGCAGTACGCTCATCTAGGTTTTAAGTTTACTTATGCTTAGATACTTAAGCATTTCAGAAAAAATGCTTATCTTAGTTGCAAGATGGAACAAACCCATGACAGTGAAGACTCATACAATCGCAGATGTTTTGATTGTAGAAGATGAGCTTGTTACAGCGAACGCACTCTCGGATGTTCTATCAGACTTGGGATTTCGAGTTCTGGATATCGTTGACAGTAGTGATGGGGCGATCGCCTCGATCCATCGGCAACGTCCAGAGATTATTTTGATGGATATTAAATTAAGAGGCTCAGATAACGGGATCGCTGCGGCCAATGAGATTCATAAAACCGCTTCAATTCCCATAATTTATCTCACTGCTTTCAGCGATCCCGAGACGTTAAAACAGGCGATCGCCTCTTCCCCCTATGGCTATCTGACCAAGCCCCTAAGATACGCTGAAGTCAATGTGGCTATTATGCTGGCGTTGAAAAAGCATCAAGAAGAACAAATATTACAAGAAGCTCTCGACAAAGAGAAGGAACTGCATATTCTAAAGTCTCGGTTGCTCGCCATGGCCTCCCATGAATTTTCCACGCCCATGTCGGTAATTAGACTGTTGATTTGGAAGTTACAAAACTTTGAGGAACAACTAACTAAAGAGAGCAGAGCTAAAAATCTGACTTCTATTCAATCTGCGATCAAAGATATTAACTGGTTACTGGAAGAAGTCAGATTTATTGCTTGTTCTGAGTCGGGTAAATTCCCATTTAATCCAGAGCCAGTAGATGCTATTACCTATTGCCAGCAACTGGTTGAGAGTTTTCAAACCGAAGAAAGCGGGCGAAAATATCGAATTAAATTTGATAGCCAAGGACTAGCCTACAAGTTAAATATTGACAAAAAATTGCTGTGGCATATCTTCATGAATCTAGTTTCTAATGCCATTAAGTACTCCTATGAAGGTGGAACTATTGATGTGGATTTAACTTGTGATGCTCATCAATTATCTCTAAGCATTAGCGATCATGGTATTGGGATCCCTACAGAATATTTAAACAATTTATTTTTGCCATTTTTAAGGGCTGAAAATGTTGGCAATATTAAGGGGTTAGGGATGGGGTTATACATTGTCAAACAAGCAGTAGAAGCCCATAATGGCAATATCAATGTCGAAAGTGAAGTCAATGTGGGAACTAAGTTTACAGTTGTTTTACCATCAGCAAAAGATCTATTAGAAGCTGAGTTAATAGAAAAAATATTGAACTAACTATTAGATCGACATTATTAAGAATTCAATCCTCTACAGACCAAGATTCCAATCGATAGATTTCAATTTTACGCCTTGAGGAATAAGCCTAAAGACTTATTTTTTGATCCTCAATCCATAGCGATCGCCCATTATCGCTAAAGTAAATTCAAGGCTAGAAAGCTTGGATAGCAATAGATTTGCAATCTAAATGAATTCTTAAACACTATATGTAAGCCGATGGAATTTGTATTTAATAATACTTTACATACAACTAAAACAGGTGTAAGGTTTAGTTCATGTTAAAAGTCAGTATTAATTTTCCTTTATTACGGCATAGACCATGTTTCCTAAAGGAGGTAACGGCATGACAGAACTAGGAATGAACTGGAAAGAGTAAACGGCTATTGGTTATTTGTTGGGGCTATAACTAGGCAAATTTTTAAACTCAACGCATATATAGGTCTAGTTATCGGTCAATCACAAATCGATTATTTACTGTCTCACAAATTTTACTTTGTATGGGTTCCCGCTAGTAGCATAGGCTAGAGAATCCACATCAATTATTAATAGTAAATATTAATGGTAAAAGGTGAGACCTCAATATTGGAGGTTTTATGAATGTTCGTGGAAAGACGGCTCTAATCACTGGAGCCTCAAGGGGTATTGGTCGAGCAATCGCCTTAGAGTTGGCTCAACAGGGCGCACAATGCTTGATTTTAGTGGCAAGGGATCGCGATCGCTTAAATTCAGTAGTTTCCGAAGTGGAATCTCTAGGAATAGAAGCGGTGAGTTTGCCTCTCGATTTATCCCAAACTGTTGAGGTAAATATTGCGATCGCTCAAGTCTGGCGGGATTACGGTCCCATCGATATTTTGATTAACTGTGCGGGTGTGGCGCATCAATCGTCTTTTTTGCGATCGCGCTTTCAGGATGTTCAATCCGAAATCGAGGTCAATTTGCTAGGGATGTATGCAATCACACGGATGGTAGCAAGACGGATGGCTGCTCAGCGCAATGGCAGAATTGTCAATGTTTCTAGCCTCATGGGTAAGGTAGCTGCGCCAACGATGGCAACCTATTCTGCAACTAAATTTGCGATCGTGGGGTTCACTCAGGCTCTGCGCGGAGAGCTAGCTGCCTACAATATCAAGGTATCTGCCTTACTGCCATCTCTTACGGATACGGATATGGCGCAGGATCTAGAATGGTTTCGCTGGGTGGCGCTGATGACTCCCAATCAGGTTGCTAAAGCGTTAATCTCTGGATTAAATCGCGAAACTCCTGAAATCCTTGTCGGATGGCAAAGCCATCTCGCAGTATGGTGTCATCGTCTCTTTCCATCCCTAATGGAAAAGATCCTGTTAATCGCCGCTCCTAAAGTCGGCTAATACCAATTCACTGAAGTGTTGGCTCACTTCAGTGAATTAAAAAATAAATCCCGTAAGGTTTTGAGATTCCCAAAATAGCGTTGCCATTTTGGGAGTTGGTATAAAACATTAGAAAGAGAAAGATGCTAAGCATTTTTCTCTTTAAGCAAATTTACGCAACATTTTAAAAAAGTAGGGAATATGATATTTCGCCGCCGCTTCATCGTCGGTTTGTTTTGCATAGAAATCTCTCGCGATCGCTAATTCTAGTTGATAAACCGAATACTTGAATTCCGCTAAAATCTAATCTGATAAATTTCACTCTGAATGTAATATCCGCAAAATTTTAATGGCTTAATAATCTGCTAAGTAGCTAGGCATAAGTAAACTTAAACCCCAGTAGAGCATACCGCCCGCGCAGCGGGCGGTATGCTCTCTGGTTTTGGTTTTTAATTTATGCCGAGCTACTTACCAATTGAAGAAATGGCGTAGCCATTTCTTCAATTGGCAGCGCAAAGCGCTGTAAGATTTTGGGATATCGTCTAAATTTCATTAATTAATTGCAATAATGCATCGGTAGTCACCTTGCCACTCATATCTGTGCCTTCCAGTAAACTATCGGCAAGATCGCGCTTCTGGTGGTGCAGATCGACGATTTTCTCTTCGATGGTTCCCTTGGCGACGAGTCGATAAATGGTGACGGGGCGTTTTTGACCGATACGATGGGCGCGATCGCTCGCTTGATCTTCTACCGCAGGATTCCACCAAGGATCCATATGGATTACATAGTCCGCAGCCGTGAGATTTAACCCAGTACCACCCGCCTTAAGACTGATCAGGAAAACATCACCCTCGCCAGCTTGGAAAGCTTCGACACGCTTTTTGCGGTCTTTTGCGGGAGTACTGCCATCGAGATATTGATAGCTAATTTTTTGGGCATCTAGGTAGTCACGAATGAGATGGAGATGATCGACAAATTGACTAAATACTAGAGCTTTGTGTTTGTTATCTAGCAATTCGTTCAGCACCTCACCAAAAAGCTGCAATTTGGAACTGGGCAAGGGAATATCGGGGCGAACCAGTTTTGTATTGCAGCAAGCGCGACGTAACTTCATGATTTCCGCTAACACTTGCAGATGCTTTTGTCCAGCATTGGCTTCGGTGCTATTGAGTTTGGCGATCGCTTCACGACGGAGAGCTTCATAAAATGCCAGTTCTTCTTTAGTAAGTTCTACCTGTAACGTGACTTCAGTACGCGATGGTAACTCCTGTAGGACTTGGTTTTTGGTGCGGCGGAGAATGAAGGGTTGGATTAATTTTTTCAGTTGATTGCGGGCTTCGCGATCCTGCGATCGCTCGATGGGATTGGCATAATTGGTATTGAAATTATCGAGGGAACCTAATAGTCCTGGGTTAATGAAACGGAAGAGATTCCAAAGTTCGCCGAGATGATTCTCAATGGGAGTACCTGTCGTGATTAGTTTGAAACCACTTTGGAGATTCATCGCCGCCTGCGATCGCTTTGTGGCAGTGTTTTTAATCGCCTGCGCTTCATCGAGAACGACGGTTTGCCATTCTACTTTGGCGAGCTTTTCGGCAACCTCTTCCTGCTGGAGTAAACCATAGCTACAAATCACAATATCTAACGGTTGGAGATTATCGAGAACTTTTTGGCGATCGCCCGAACCAAACACAATGACATTAAGCGTTGGCGCAAATTTTGCTGCTTCACTAATCCAGTTCATGCATACGGAGGTGGGCGCAACAATCAATGTCGCCCCTTGGGGTGCACGGGTGAGAATCAAGGCTAGGGACTGGAGGGTCTTACCTAAACCCATGTCATCGGCTAAGCAAGCTCCCACGCCCCAATGGGCAAGCCTCGCCAACCATGCAAACCCTTCAACCTGATAATCCCGTAAATCCGCCTGCAAGGTAGATGGTAACTGCGGCTCAAACTTCCGCATTTCCTTGATTTTTTTGACATGAGCCTTCCAATGCTTATCAACTTTGAGATCGTCAATTTCATCGACAAAATCTTCCAGCGCTAAGGCAGCTAGGGGATGGAACCTTGTCTCTGCACCATGTTGTTCGGACAGTCGGTGAAACTCATCTAGGCGTTTGCGAAATTGATGGGTCAGGGCAATAAATTGCCCATCACCGATGGGAATAAATCGGCTAGGGGTTTTATCTAGCAGTTCCAAAAGATGCTGCATATTTAACACCTTATCATCGCTCAAATATAATTCTCCTTCAGCGGCAAACCAATCGCGGCTCTGATTGATCGACATCCTAAAATTATTAAAGTCCGCATGATGGCTAATTCGCATTTTCTCGCCCTCAGGCCATTCCAAAATAATGCGATCGCCTAAAGCCTGTAATTCCAGTAGTAATTCCAAGCAAAACTCTGGATCGTCAATTATCCATTCGCTTTCACTATCTTCGTAATTGCCCAAGGTCGGACAGGCGGCGATTACTTCATGGGCAAGCTTTTTTTCTTCCTTCAGATTGCGAGTCGTTTGTAAGCGCTTCCCATCAATTTCCGCAAGTACGGTTGTGCCACCCGTTCCAGGACGATAATAGGCTCCCGCATTGGCGAAAGGACGGGCTAATATAGCCACTTTCAATCCATCGCCTGCGGGTAAAATATGGACATGGGGTTTGCTATCCGATGCTACTTCCTCCGCATCGCTCACACCGCCGCCAATATCTGAATGCACGGTAACGATGGAGGAGATGCCATGAATTGCCGCAAGGACGCGATCTTTAGCGGCGACGGGAATTTCTAAGCGATTTTTTCTGCCGATAATTTCGGTGATACGACGGTGGGATTCATTTACCTGTGTCACCTTCAATCTAGTGGGACTTTCCTTAACAACGACAAAATTTTGACCGTCTTTTAGTTGGGGTGAAAATTCTAAAAATAGGCGATCGCCTCGACCCGCTTTCACGAGAAGTTCGGGTTCTCCTTTGACAATATCGACCCTTGTAGTTGGCGAATCTTCCCAAAATACTAGGGGATGTCCTACAAGGGCACAAATGGTATCTTCATCAAATTCGTATTGACTCTGACCGTAATACCCATGATAGGAATAAGCTTGGATATGGGCACAAACAAGTATATCTTGCGGTGTCATGTAGGGAAACTCATGGATAGATTCCTTAAGCCTCTTGATGGCGATATTCCTTCCCGCACTCCATAATCCTTTAGCATTAATTTTTTGCTCCTTGGGCTGAACCGTACAGGTTCCCTTATTAAAAGTAATCAACCATACCAACCGTTGTGGTGAGACATTAGCTGATTTTGTCTGTTCCTGTGGAGCTTTGCCAAGATTTAACAAAGCATTCAAACTTAGTTCCCAAGTCTCTTGAGGTCGAATCAAGTTCACAATGGTGGCAATTTGATTGCTCTGCCTCAATTTTTGGGCGTGTTTTTGATGGATAGAATTAGGTACAAGCTCTCCTAGTAATTCAGCCGCTTCCATGGAGAACCAGTGATATCCAGCATTGACTGCTTGTTTGAGTAATGGTTCTAGGATTTTGGGCGATTCAATTCTCGCCTTTTCTGGATTGACCCAATAGAGACAGAGGGTACTAAAAAAGGCTTCTAAACAGTGAGTTTCCGTATGATTATGAATGTATTCACTGCTCAGAAGATCTTTTTGAGGGATATCACCTAGTTGAAATTTCAAAACCTTTTGCAATCTGCTATAGGTTGCTTGTAACCAATGGTTAGCTTGTCTATTCATAATGCTGGCATAGCCTTCAGCTTCGCGCATAGCTTCCGCTGTGCCATCCTGAATCAGCGCCAGTATAAAAAACAGTCCAGGTTCGCCACTCAAGTAAACCTGACGCTTGCCCGTGGCTTTTCTAATCATCTTGAGTGACTGGCGAAACTTGGCGATCGCTAATTCGCGATCGCCTTTGAGGAAATATAACCAAGCGAGGAGTTCATCATTTGATTCTTTGAAAGAAATCGGTAGGCGATCGTAGGCAGCTTGCGCTGTCTGCAAATCGGCACGTAATAGACTTTGTTCTATTAAAACAAGTAATAATGGATCTGTACAGCGATCGCTATTTCCCTTAAATTCCCTAAGTAATAGCTTATAGGCTTCTTCCGTTGGTTTTAGCCTGAGCATTCCATTATTCAAAATCGTGTCTAATCCGACCTCATAAAACTCTAGCTTTAAGGTCTGAAACCATTCATAGTCAAAGGGATTACTGCAAACTTGATATAAAACCGTTTCTAATGTAATTTTCTGTTGAGAATAGCCATAGCGATAGAAGTCGGCGAACTGCTTGACCACAAAGTCCATGTCTTGCCGATAGATCCCAATTCTGACTTCACGGATAAACTGAGATTCATTTCTGAAAGTACGTGCATCATTCCGACCGTAGGTTGGTACAGGGATTTGGGTTTCGACCACATTGACAATTTTCTCAAATTCACCTGTTTTAACTGAGTCTCGCATGACGATATCGACCAGACAACTATGGCATTGTGTGCCTTGAGTACGATCCAATGTGAGTAGATTTAACTTTAAAAAGCGATCGATATGTCCTTTGACACTGGTGGCTGTGAAATGTTTATTGTCTTTATCCTTAAGTCCAAGGTGAATTAAGCAATCAAAGTACTCGTTGCGATTAATTGGGGCATAGGCGATCGCAAATATTTGAATCATCTGTCGTTCCAAAGATGACAACTTGAAATAAATTGCACTCAAGTTCTCATAAAGTTTGGCAGAATCAACTTGGAGGTCAGGCATAGCAGAGCTTGTATGGTTACTACAGAAATTCGGAGTATTTGTAACAACGGAAACCTTAAATCTGTTGTTACGAATATTTCCAAGTAATAATTGTAACAAAGAACTAGATTTCATAACAGTTTGAAGCCTAGTTTGAAGTTTATTTATCGCGTTATTTATCGCGTTATATAGCTGCCGCCAACTGTATCAGGACATAAAACCCCAAAGAGAGTTGCCGCGC
>NZ_LIRE01000266.1 GCF_001402795.1 Pseudanabaena sp. 'Roaring Creek' | reverse complement strand
GAGTAGCGGCGCTTTGCGCCGCTACTCTATTTGCGGGTTTTGGATTTGTCCTAACATAATTGGCTACCACTATAGTTTCTGATATAACGCAAAAGATGGCGGCGCTTCGCGCCGCCATCTTTTGCGTTATATCAGTTGACCAAATTGCGGTTTAATAAAACCGTACCTTACAAAATCTTCTATGACCGATTGGGTGTGGCTTCAGCGATCGCTACCCACAGAAATGACAGGCGCAGATTTATGGGAATCGCTCTATGCGCATGATCCTGTAACGGTTTTGCTGGAAAGCCCCGCCGCAGCCCCTTCAAAACTAGCCCGCTATTCCATTGCCGCAGGTAAACCCCTACGCTTTTGGACTCCCGAAGTTGGGAAAATTTTGCCCTGTCTAGAACAATTGCGATCGCAATTAGTCGCCTCTGCTCAGAACACCCATACCGATCAACTTCCGCAGCATTTACCATTTACGGGGGGCTATCTGGGCTGGTTAGGCTACGATCTCGCTTGGGAAATCGAACGATTGCCCTATACCAAAACCGATACCCTACCTTTTCCGATCGCATTTTGGTATGAGCCATCTAGTTTTGCGGTCATGGATCATCAGACACAGGAAGTCTGGATCGCCGCGAGCAATCGCCAAGAATTACATGAGTTAAGCGATCGCCTCAGAGATCGTGTTTCCCAGATAAAATCCCCAGCTAATTCTTTGTCGTTCCAGTCAACCGCATCGATCCTTGGAGCACAGCCTTCCTATTCGCCCCCCCAGCAAGGCTATGAGATGATGGTGGACAAAGTCAAAGAACATATTTATGCGGGAGATATTTTTCAGGCCAATCTCTCGATGCGCTTTGGTCATCCTTGGCAAGCCGATGGATGGCAACTATACCGACATTTACAAAGGATCAACCCTTCTCCTTTCGCCAGTTATTGGCGCACGACTTGGGGTGAAGTGATCAGCGTTTCCCCCGAACGGTTAGTCAGTTTACGCGATCGCCATGCCGAAACTCGTCCCATTGCAGGGACAAGACCGCGCGGCAAAACCGAGCAGCAAGATCGCGAATTTGAAAGCGAATTACGCGCTTGTACCAAAGAACAAGCCGAACATATCATGCTCGTCGATCTCGAACGTAACGACCTCGGAAGGGTCTGCGAAGCAGGGACTATTCAAGTGGACGAGTTGCTGGCGATCGAGCGCTATAGCCATGTGATGCATCTTGTTAGTAACGTGGTGGGCAAACTGCAAAGCGATCGCACTTTAGTCGATCTGATCCGCGCTACTTTTCCTGGAGGGACTATTACGGGCTGCCCGAAAATACGCTGTATGGAAATTATCGAGAAATTAGAACCCCAACGCCGCAGTTTATTTTATGGTTCCTGTGGCTATATCGATCGACGGGGCAATATGGATCTGAATATTCTGATTCGGACTTTGCTTAAAACTAACGATCACATTTGGGGACAGGTCGGAGCAGGGATCGTCGCTGATAGTATGAGCGATCGAGAATGGCGCGAATCCCTACAAAAAGCCCAAGCCCAACTATCCGCTCTCGGACTAAGCAGTTGAAAGCGTACCGCCCGCTATGCGGGCGTTACGCTCTTCTAAGTTTTACAGCAATTATCGATCAAACGAACCACAAGAGAATTTTTGAATGCGTTGCTTCGCAACGCATTCAAAAATTCTCTTGGTTTGGGTTTGAGCGCAAAGCGCTGTAAATCAAAATTAGTGGCGCATGGCTTCACTCCGCGCCACTAATTTATTCACTGGGAAGGGAGTAATATAACTACATACTCAAAAGTTTATATACCTGTGAATTACTATTTTCCTTCCGATCCTCCCTATTTTTTATTTGCTATTTCTCTCATAGCAGGAATTGCCTGTGGACGCTCCTTTGAAGTAACTTTGCGGAATCTTGTCAATATTTGGTCTAAAAGCAAATCTTCGCGCACCATGCTAGAGCTAAAAAGTGCCAGCATCAAAGTGCCCTATCTCGGCATGACCATCAGTATCGCCGTATTTATGTCCACGGGACTAGAAGTATTTGGGTTCCCGACGCTTTTCGGCTATATCGTCGCCATTCCCATTACCTTAGGCATTGCTCTCCTTGTTTGGCGGCAATTAGGACAAATGTTGGTGGAGTTAGAAAAGGGTGGCTCAGCAGCACTAGATCTAGACTCTTTTGAGGGTTAGTATTACGGGACAAATTTTTATAGCCGCTAGCCATCCACCGAATCTGAGAATTTTTACTAAAGACATTGCAATGCAATGTCTTTAGTAAAAATTCAGTTTTCGCTTTTGTTTTATATCTACATTCAGTAACCAGTAATGTTAGGACGAAAATCAAGCCGAATAGAGAGTTGCGGCGCTTCGCGCCGCAACTCTCTATTCGGCTTGTCCTGACTTGAGTAACTATAGCTATAACTTTAAGCAAAAGGTACTATAAAAGTCTCGTTTGGCAAAGCTTTTAAAAATTTGTCTGTACAATAACTAATAGAATTTTGCCTAGGCTAGTCAATTAATGGATGCTAAAGAATTTTTACAAGTCTATCGAGCGGGGCGAAAAGTATTTTCTAATATCAATCTCGTAGGTGCAGATCTACAGGCGATCGATCTGCATAAGATTGACTTTAGCCACGCCTTAATGAGTAAGGCTAACTTTGCCAATTCTAAGCTCTGCCGTGCTAATCTCACTGGGGCAGATCTGAGCTACTCCAATTTAAACAGCGCCGATCTTCATCGCGCCAATTTACGCTATGCCAATCTTAAGGGAGCAGATTTGCGCAATGCCGATCTGCGTGGGGCAGATTTACGTGGGGCTAATTTAAGTTGGGCAAATGTGCAGGATGCTCTTTTTGAGGGCGCACAGATGACAAATGTTAATTTTTACAATGCTAAAAAATAGGGCTTATAGCTAGCTATCGCCAAATGTACTAGGACATAAACCCCAAGAATTGACTGGAGGCGCGAAGCGCCTCCAGTCAATTCTTGGGGTTTGATTTGTCCTAATTCAAGTGACTGTAGCTATATA
>NZ_LIRE01000025.1 GCF_001402795.1 Pseudanabaena sp. 'Roaring Creek' | reverse complement strand
ACTCTTCTGGGTTTTATGTCTTAACTTATTTGGCTATAGCTATACCTGCATTCTGTAAGAGGAAATCGAAATATCAAGGAGTTAGCGTGACGATAGGTGACCTGTTGGGTTGACTAATCGGGGATCTAGACCACAATCCATAAATATTTGATGTAGTTCTACCAGTCCATTGATTAATTGAAGGATTTGCTCTAGGGTGAGCTGCTCTAACTTGTCAGCAAGGCGATCGCCAGTTTCATGAAGGACTTGGTGCAGATGTTCCTCCCCTGCGGCTGTGAGATTGAGAATCACCTGTCTTTTTAAATTAGGATCGACGGTGCGAGTTACCAATTCTTTTTGGACGAGACGCTCGATCATGGTGGAAGTAGAAGCGCTACTGATGCCCAAATAGTCGGCTAATTCTGCTAGGGATACACCCGCATTAGTTTTTAAAAAATCAAGAGAACGTAGCTGGGGAATGGTGAGACAAGTTGATTTTTGTTGGCGCACTTCCGCATGAATACATCGCATTACCGCAGGGACTACATCTAGAATTCGATTGGCACAAATATGGTGAGAGATCCGCGATGAAGCTATGGATGAACTGATAGATGAATTCATCTCTGAGTTCATCGATGAACCTATAGATGAACTGATAGATGAATTGGCAGTAGGTGATGTATCCATCTTGACTAGGTAGATATATTAATGTAGTACTACTAATAGTTAGTTAAATTAACAATCAGCATATAACAAACTCATTCCAACTCATTCCAAATTATTCCAAAGTAGTTGCAATTTGCCTGACAACCATGAGACATCCTTTTCTATCTGTATCGCTCCTGATTATGGTTGCCGCAGCAACCCCCAGCTTATTGACGGCTTGCGGATCGTCTCAGGCGGAGTCAGGCAAAGAACGCCGTCCTGCCGTGCCCGTATCCGTAGTGCCTGTAGTTCAAAAAACGCTACCCGTCCAAATTCGCAGTACTGGCGTGGCCGAAGCCTATGCCACCGTATCGGTAAAATCTCGCATTGGCGGACAGTTAATCGAAGTCGCATTTAAGGACGGACAGGATGTCAAGCAAGGGGATTTGCTATTTCGGATCGATCCGCGTCCTTTAGAGGCGCAATTACAACAGGCGATCGCCAATCAATCTCGCAACCAAGCGCAGCTACAACAGGCGATCGCCAATCAAGTTAAAGCCGAAACAACCATTACCCAAGCCAAGGCAAATCGTGATCGCGACTCGGCACAGTTGCAGTTTGCTGATTTTCAACGTAAAAGTTACGACCGACTCTATCAAGAAGGCGCAATCAGTCGCACCCAAGCCGAACAGTTTCGCACTAATGCCAGCGTATCTCAAGCCAACGTAAATGCTTCGGGTAGTGCGATCGACACGACGATCGCTTCAGCAGAATCGACCAGAGCCGATATTGAATCGGCGAAGGCAAACTTAGCAGCGGGAGAAGCAGCGATTGAAAATGCTAGAGTCCAACTTTCCTACACTGATATTTACTCACCGATCGATGGACGAGTTAGTAGTGTCAAGTCGAATCAGGGGAATTTGATTAAAGCTGACGCAGATGCTCCATTAGTGACGATCAGTCAGATTCGCCCGATTTATGTGACTTTCACAATTCCAGAGCGATCGCTAGCACAGGTAAAGCAATACCAAAAACTCGGCAAGCTCAAGGTGGATGTATTGCTGCCCAACGATAAGCGCCCAGTTCAAGGTGAACTGACCTTTATTGATAGCTTAGTCGATGCAACCACGGGAACCGTAACACTCAAGGCAACCTTCAATAACAAAGACGATCGCCTCACTCCCGGTCAGCGAGTAGATGTAGTTTTAAATCTGACCGAGCAAGTTAATGCACTCTCAGTTCCCACCCAAGCCGTCCAAACGGGACAGAAAGGTCAGTTTGTCTATGTCCTCAAATCAGATAGCACGGTGGAAATCCGTCCCGTGAAAGTAAGTAATACCGTGGGCAGTGAGGTGTCGATTTCTGAAGGATTGCAAGCTGGCGAAAAAGTAGTAACCGATGGTCAGTTTGCCCTATCGCCCAACGCCAAGGTCGAGGTAAAGGAAGCGCAAAATCAGGGTGATGAAAAGAAAGATAAAGAAGACAAAAGCAAAAAGTAAGCCACCAATTACCAATCACCCATTACCCATTACCAATTACCAATCACCAATTAATAATCATCCATCCCCAATCCCCCATTATCAATGAATATCCAGACCTTTATCCTACGCCCAGTCATGACTACCTTGGTCATGCTAGCGATTCTATTATTTGGGGCGATTAGCTATCAACTACTACCAGTTAGCGATCTGCCTACGGTGGATTTCCCTACGATTAGCGTAACGGCTGCCCTGCCAGGGGCTAGCCCCGAAACGATGGCTTCTTCGGTGGCGACTCCTCTAGAGCAGCAATTCTCCTCGATCGCAGGATTGGATTCGATGACCTCTAGTAGCGCGATCGGCAGCACTCAGATTACCTTGCAATTTAGCCTCAATCGCCAAATCGATGGTGCAGCAGCGGACGTACAAGCGGCGATTACTAAGGCTGCTAAGCAGTTACCGCCTACCTTGCCGAGTCCCCCGCAGTATAGCAAGGTCAATCCTGCCGATCTACCCATTCTCTACATTGCCCTGACATCAGAAGTGATGCAATTGTCAGAGGTAGATAAATATGCGGAGAATCTTCTCGCTCAGAGATTGTCAACGGTCGATGGGGTTGCTCTCGTATCTGTCTTGGGCGCTCAAAAGTATGCTGTACGAATCGATCTCGATCCGCAAGCCTTAAAAGCTAAAGGGATTGGTATTGATGAAGTAACTACAGCGATCGCTCAGGGGAATTCCAAGCAAGCCACGGGCAGCATCAATGGTATAGATCGGACACTTACCATTGGCACTAATGCAAGTTTAAACAATGCGAAAGCTTATAGCTCTTTAATTGCTGCCTATCGCAATGGCGCACCCGTGCGGTTGAATGAAATTGCCCAAGTGCGCGACAGCGTCGAAAACGATAAGCTCGCAGCTTGGTATAACGGTACGAGAGGGATCATCCTGACCATCCAACGCCAACCAGGAACCAATACGGTTGCGATCGTTGATACGCTCAAAAAACTGCTCCCTACCTTCCGCGAACAAATTCCTGCGGCGATTGATATTGAAATTTTGTACGATCGCTCGCAATCGGTACGCGCTTCCGTCGAAGATGTGCAGTTCAGTTTGCTGTTAGCGATCGCTCTAGTGGTGATGGTGATCTTCTTATTTCTCCGTAACTTCTCAGCTACGTTGATTCCCAGTATCGCCCTACCGATCTCTTTAGTGGCGACCTTTGCTGTCATGTATAAACTGGGCTATTCCCTCGACAATCTATCTTTAATGGCGCTTACTTTATCGGTAGGTTTCGTTGTCGATGATGCAGTGGTCGTACTGGAAAATATCGTGCGTCACCTAGAAATGGGGAAATCTGGATTTCAGGCAGCGATCGATGGGTCAAGGGAAATTGGCTTTACCGTTCTTTCCATGACGATTTCCTTGGTTGCCGTATTCATTCCCATCCTATTTATGGGGGGGATTATCGGTCGTCTGTTTCAGGAGTTTGCCGTTACGATTAGCGTTGCCATCCTCTCTTCGGGATTTGTCTCGCTGACTCTGACCCCCATGCTTTGCAGTCGATTTCTCAAACATACGACACACAGTGGTAAGCCCATTACAGCAAATATCGCCGAAAGCGATCGCGTTGATGACCATATCTCAACTGGAATCTCAAACGAACATAATCACGATATTAGTAACGGGCATCATAACGGGCATCATAACGAGAATTATAACGGGCATAGCGATCGTAACGAGCCTAATCAGGAATATGGTCAAGATGAATATAATCACAATGAGCTTATTCACGATTCCCCAAGCCTAGAGCATTTGGAAAATCAAGGCGACTTCTTTCAACGCTTTTATGCTTGGAGCTTGCGCTATTCCCTCAAATACCATCGGATCACGATGGCTATTTCGGCGACGATTTTGGTGGCGACGATTATACTTTTTGGGCTAGTTCCCAAAGGATTTATTCCCAATGATGATACTGGGCAGATCCTAGGAACTACAGAGGCAATCCAAGGGATTTCTTTTGATGAAATGGTCAAACATCAATCCAAACTTGCCGAGATTGTCAGCCAAGATCCTGATATTGAGGCAGTTTACTCCGCCGTAGGTGCGGGTGGTACTATTTCACTTCCGAATAATGGGCGCTTGTTTATGCGCTTAAAAGAACGCAGTAAGCGATCGCGGAATGTCGAACAAATCATTCAAGATCTGCGTCCCAAGTTATCTAAAACCCCTGGTATTCGCGTCTTCTTACAAAACCCGCCAGCGATTCGACTGGGGGCACAAATATCCAAAGCACTATATCAATATACGGTGTCTGACACTGACTTAGAAGGACTCTATCGCACCGCACCTGAACTAGAAGCGAAGATGCGTCAATTGGATAGCTTGCAAGACGTTACTAGCGACTTACAGATTAAAAATCCTCAAGTCAATATCGATATCGATCGCGATCGCGCCTCCGCCCTCGGTATCACCGCAACGCAGATCGAATCCGCTCTTTCCTACGCCTATTCCACGGCGAAAGTCTCAACCATTTATGGTACAGACAATCAATATTCTGTAATTGTGGGCTTGGCTCCAGAATATCAATCGGACTTGAAATCCCTAGAACTATTATCGGTGCGATCTAGTAGCGGGCAGCTAGTCCCACTGAGTACTATTGCTTCCTTCAAGCAAACCGTGAGTGCGCTTTCGGTTAACCACGCATCGCAATTACCTGCGGTCACAATTTCCTTTAACCTCAAACCTGGGATATCTCTCAGCGATGTGGTTGGCAAAATCGAGCAACTCGCTAAAGAAATTCTCCCTGCTACCTCGACAGGGAAATTCCAAGGAACGGCTCAAGCTTTCCAAGACTCCCAAAAAGGTCTAGGACTGTTACTTTTAGCTGCCATCTTGGTAATTTATATCGTTCTTGGAATTCTTTACGAAAGCTTTATCCATCCCATTACCATTCTCACGAGTCTCCCATCGGCGGGATTCGGCGCATTGCTTACCTTACTTATTTTTCGGAGCGAACTAAACGTTTATGCCTTTGTCGGCATCATTCTCTTAGTCGGGATTGTGAAGAAGAACGGAATTATGATGGTGGACTTTGCGATCGGCGCTCGTAAGTCAGGTAGCACCGCCTATGATGCCATTTATGAAGCCTGTTTAGTTCGCTTCCGTCCGATCATGATGACCACGATGGCAGCCCTGATGGGAACTTTACCGATCGCTCTTGGTTTAGGCGCAGGTGCTGAATCTCGCCGTGCCTTGGGATTAGCGGTAGTTGGCGGCTTGGTGTTTTCGCAAATGTTAACGCTTTACATTACCCCAGTTTTCTATGTCTATATGGAGGCAATGCAAGAACGTTGGAAAAATCGCAACCATAAACCTTCAAAACCCTCCCAGAAATCTAAGCCCAAGCCTCCTCTGAAAGTCTTACCACCCACTGTTTAAACTGGTATAAACCTCAAAAGAGGGTTGCCTCGCAGAGCGAGGCAACCCTCTTTTGGGTTTTAATTTTGTCTTAACAACACTAACGGCATCTATATCATCTATATATAGCTACAGTCACTTGAATTAGGACAAATCAAAACCCAAGAATTAATTGGCGGCGCTTCGCGCCGCCAATTAATTCTTGGGTTTTATGTCCTAGTACACTTGGCGACAGCTATA
>NZ_LIRE01000265.1 GCF_001402795.1 Pseudanabaena sp. 'Roaring Creek' | reverse complement strand
TATAGATAATTCAAATAAAAACTACAGCTTCGACTTCGCTCAGCTAGCTTACACCGAGGGCTGAGCGAAGTCGAAGCCCGTCTACAAGTTATTTAAAACAACTATAAATTTAAGGGTGGTAATCACCGCAAACTTTGGGGATTAATTCCTGCTTTGATGGCGGTTAGTATCCCGATCGCTTCCCAATAATTTGTAACGGTAATTCCCTTGAGACCGAGCATGTCAGGGGTAACATTTAGGGCTGTGTGATTTTCCTTGACAAAGATGGTTTGGACATGAGGAAACGGATTCAAGGCAAGTAAACCCGCACCACCGCAGGCACTATAGGGTGTAACGATCGCGCTAATATCATCCGCCGTAATATCTTCAGGTTTAAGCCAAGCGCGATCGCGAATAATCTTGGGAGCGCGACTCAGCCCCACCAAAACACAGGGCAAAAATGTATAGCCTAACTCCTCGGCGGCGGCGCGGGGCGCAACGCTGGCATCGAGGGGCAAAGGTTGCAAGGCAGGGGCATGGGCGCAGGGAATCGCAAATTCGCGAACGATCGCATGACTGATGACAGCTTCGGCTCCTGCGAGGGCATCCACGCCTTTACCTTGGCGATAGTTTTGTAAGGCTTCGCTATCGGGATCGTCAGGAAATCTTGCCACCACTGCGATCGCCTGCACTTGCGAAACTTTAATTAATTTTTCGGCGGCTCTCAACAGACTATCGAGATTGGCGATCGTCCCCCATGTGGCTCCCGAATCTCCTGAACGCAGCTCTACTCCAAGGTCGCAATCCGTAACTATCACATCGGTAATATTTAATCCCAGCGTTGCCTGCGCCGCCGCGATCGCTTGACGATGACGCAATTCTAAATCTGACTCCATGCCGCGATCGAGAATTACGCCAATGCGATTAGCCCTCACAGGACGCAATCCCCAGTCTCCCCTTGCCATGCGATCGAGGGCATAGCCTTCGGTATATAAAACATTGGGCATCGACCAATATAAACTCGCGCCGTTTAGTACATTGGGATGGGTAATTACATGGTCGGCAATGGTAGCGATCGCCCTCGCCACTGGCAAGGCATCTCCCGCATAGCCACCAATTGCGGCATTAATGCCAGTCGGCACTAGTAATAAGACATTAAATGATTGTAGCTGCATGAAATTCAGTAATGATAACGAAGTTGAGCAACTAGCAAAGAATCAGTTTCCGCTTTATAAATAATGCGATGCTCGTCAGTAATACGTCTCGACCAATATCCCGAAAAGCTATGTTTTAGAGCTTCGGGTTTACCGATGCCTTCGTAGGGATTGCGTTGAATCTCTTTGATTAACGTATTAATGCGTTTGAGGATTTTGGGATCGGTACGTTGCCAGTAAAGATAGTCTTCCCATGCATCATCAGAAAAAGTTATCGTCATTCGACAAGTTCTCTTTGCTTGCCCTTACCAGATTCAAGATCGGCGATCGCCCTAATTAACCTCTGAGCATTTTTTGGGCTACGTAATAAATAAGT
The DNA here is from genome assembly GCF_001402795.1 of Pseudanabaena sp. 'Roaring Creek'. GTDB lineage: Bacteria > Cyanobacteriota > Cyanobacteriia > Pseudanabaenales > Pseudanabaenaceae > Pseudanabaena. The sequence continues at coordinate 9,754 of NZ_LIRE01000265.1, read as the reverse complement.
TGTTTCAGCAAGAGCTTCGTAGTCCTCAAGTGACATAATCACCACCGAATTTTGATTTTGACGGGTCACAATTACAGGATCATGATCATCACAAACCTTTTCTAAGGTTTTCGCAAGATTGTTGCGAACATAGGTATAAGTAACTGCATTCATAACTAGTCACCTAGGGATTATATGTACAGTACATTGTACGTGTCTATGAGCCTAAATATGCCTCTAAAACTTTAGGATCGGTTTGAATTTCGGTGGGTGAGCCATCGGCGAGGTTGTGACCTTCGGCTAAGACCCAGACGCGATCGCACAGAGACATAATCACATCCATATTGTGTTCGATAATCAAAAAACTCATCCCCTCTCGATTCCATGTTTGGATATAGCTGCAAATTTCTTCAATTAAGGCAGGATTTACTCCCGCAGCAGGCTCATCCAACAGGATTAATTTGGGATCGGTCATTAAGGCACGGGCGATCTCTAATAATTTACGCTGACCGCCAGATAGAGAACCAGCATAGTCATCAGCCATCCTGATTAAGCCTACGGATTCCAGAATATGTCTTGCCTTCTCGCGATTTTCCCGTTCCTGAATCGCGATTTTTTGACCTTGAAACCAAGTATTCCAAAACTTTTCCCCCACTTGATCCTGTGCGGCTAGCAACATATTTTCTAACACCGATAGGCGGGACAAGACGCGAGGGACTTGAAAGGTACGAATCATGCCTAATTTGGCGATCGCATGGGGTGGCTTGCCTTGGATGGGCATTCCGTTAAATTGCACCGTGCCGCGATCGGGCTTGAGAAAGTTCGACAGTAATCCAAAAAATGTGGTTTTTCCTGCCCCATTGGGACCAATTAATCCTGTGATGCTTCCCGCAGGGACTTCAATCTGGGCATTACTGACGGCATGAATACCGCCAAAGGATTTCGATATATTTTCAGCTTTTAGAATTGGGGCGATCGCCATAGATTTTGGAGAGTTGCAAGATTTACGAAGGAATTACCCGAATCAGTCCAGTGCAGAAAGCTGCATCATAGCTAATAACAGGTAAGTTTTCAATCTCAGCCTGAGCAATAATCATCCGATCAAATGGATCTCGGTGGTCAATTGGTAAACTTCCTGCTCGTAGCGCATGGTTTGTGGCGATCGCCATTTCAACAAATTTGGCTTGACGCAAAATATCTGAATACTGCTCGACAATTTGTTTGGCTTCAGGTAATTTACCAATGCGATATTTAGTTGCGATCTCCCAAGCCGATACACTGCTGACAATAATTGTGTTGTCTGGATTACGAATAATATCTCGACAATTTGTGTCTAACTTTGGATCGTCAAAAATCCACCACAAAAGGATGTGAGTATCAATTAGATAGCTCATTCCCATTTTTGAAGTTCCTCTTCTGGCAATGGTTCAAAAAATGCATCGCCAAGTTTTCCTGTTAATAAACCGGGGATGCGAGGTTGCGATCGCTCTTTATTTAAACCTAGTCGAAAGTAATGTATTAAGTCATAAATTTCGGCAAGTTTTTCTTCTGGTATATCTTGCAATTCTTGAACAATTTTGTGAATTAGCATAATACTTAGCTTTATGATTGAAAACTTTCTAACTCATCACGAATCAATACACCTGTTCCACAAGCTACTTTATGCTCGAAAAATTCTTCAGAAACTTTACAGGATTCCGTATGAATGCGTTCGACCTTGTCACGAATAAGCTGAATTGTTGTTCTGCTTTGTTCAACAAAAATTAGGACATCTGAGTAAGTGTAAACATGACCATTAATTAAATGCCACCTACGAGTTTTATAGAGTTGATTGTAGAATTTCTGAACTTGGGATCTGATAAAAATATTAATAAAATCATTAAGTCCAGTATCCAATGCGCCCAAAGCATGAAATTTAGCCATAGCCTCATGGAAGAGACCATCTACATCCCCTGCACGAATTTCATTTAAAGCATTTCTCCAAAACATATCCCAACCTGAACCAGAGTTAAGAAGTGCTTCAATCTCATTCAGGAGACCACGAGCTTGATCGATATTCATTAAGAAACACCTAATTAGTTCAAAATTTTTATTTCATCAGTAAAACAGCAAATCAACTGTATAGATATTCCATAACTTGTTTGTCAAATCTTTCAAAGAAATGAGACTCTTGCTTATGTACTTGTGTAAGAAGTGCGTTACGCTTAATAAACTCATGACGATCAAGAATTTGACCAATCTGATTAACTAGTTGAAATCCCCCAATAACCATCAAAGGCACAGAAATAATATTTAAGACAGGAACTAAAGCAGGAATAAAGGCAGGAATAGCTGCAAACGCTGCGCTGCTTAATCCTCCAATGAAAGCTCCCTCAAGTGCATCTAAGAAAACAGCAACGATCGCTTGATCTATTTCTATCTCACCACGCTCAACTGCTAGAAAATGCTCTAATCCAGAAATCAATGTTGCGGCGATCACCCCAGTAATTGCCCCCATAGCCGCAGCATTACTAATTTCTGCCATTGCTGCTTTGAATTGATAGTTACTTGCCGCATGATTAGGATTATTTGTTCCTTTGTTAACTTCAGATGCAGAGACATTAGATTCTTTGACCTTAGAGTTTTTAGGTTGTTTGGTTTGACCTTTTGGGGTTCTAATTTCCTGCTTACCATAGTCCCCACTTTTAGCAGCTTTATCAGCTTTCACAGAACTACGTTTGTGCTGTTGCTCTTGATTGAAGCCAGATCTTCTATCCTTGATAGAAACATCAGGGGAATTCTTAGCATTAACACCAAGAACATTAACTTCATATTTCCCCCCTAAATTTATGGCTTGATCCATTGCGTCAAGATACTCAAAAGCAATTCCCTCTCTAGATTCTAGAGAGGTCTTGGCTATCCTAGACATTTTTGCTTTGAACTTAGAAGAAATGTATCGAACCTTTTCAGATACAAATCGAGCGTCCCCGTTAGATTGAAACCCAAAACCAGCAGCAAAATTAGAGTTAGCCGATTGCTCGTTGTCTGTCATTTAGGTATTTATAAATTGATTGCATAAATGTCATTAAAATTATAGATGGTACATTTGGTTAATGTCTATTATTAGCTATTCCCATTAGACAATACTTCGGACAGTTTCAAAACCTTGCATCACCGATCCTGTATAGAGCTAGTATTTTGGTATTTATTTAAATTACCGTTAGCATTTGAGCCAACAGCCAATTAAATCAAAGTATCGCCCTACAAGCTTTATAGCCACGTTAAAAAAGTGTCCGAAGTATTGATTAGAGTAATACTTATAATTTTTTAGACCACACTCAAATAGCTACCCTACTGTGTAGTAACTATCATGCAATTTAAAGATCTCACAACTGAAGAACTAAAAGGTGTGATTCGTGAAACCGTCATCGAATCCTTAGAAGATCTTTTGCTAGACATATACGCAGGAAAAACAGTCAAAGAGCAGTTTCAGCAAGAGCTATTGGCAATTCGTTAACGTAGAAAAGCGGGAACTAAAAGTATTTCGGCAGATGAAGTTAAAGTGATTTTTGTGTCCGCGGTTTCTTTGTAGATATTTTTTGGAGTTTTTGGATTTGTTTTGGGGTTAGCCCAGTTAATGGAGACACTAAATCTGGAGACATATTAGAACGCAACATGTTGAGCGCAATTTGGTTAGTTGCTTCAACCTTGCCCTTAGCTAAACCCTCAGCTTTGCCTTTAGCTTCTCCTTTAGCTAAACCTTCGCGCAAAATTTCTTGATAGACTACTGACTCTTCCATGATCTCACTCCTGAGTAATCGTTGAATTACTTCATGATCTAATGCTAACCCAGAGATAATTGCTGTGGCAGAAGCGACATTACTAGATCGTCATCGACTGAACGAGGGCAGCGATCGCAATTTTTATTAACGAACGATATATCTACCCTACAATTGCGAGCTATCAAGAAAATCAACATTTTCGTAGAGAGCCGATAAAGGGAATTGGAGATCGATGCTAGTTATAGGAATAAGAGGATCAGCTTGCTCAAAAGTTGTCTCCTCGATCGCTATGGACTGATATTCCCAAGCCCGATCGCTATGTCTTTGATAAACTTCGACAATAGGACGCTCTGAGTCGATCAGGATATAGGCTTGCAGCATATCGATCGCCATATAACTTTTCTGCTTAATACCGCGATCGCGTGCTTCGGTAGTAGGAGATAAAACTTCCGCAATCAGCACAGGATATTGCAAAAAATCACGGGAGAAGCGATCGCGATCGTCACAGGACACGACCACATCAGGATAATAATATTTTCGAGATCTTATGAAAACCTTGGCATCGCTAATAGAAATTTTGCATCCTTTTCCACGCAAATGAGCAAGCAGTAATGCCCCTAAATTAAGAGGGATTTGGCTGTGAGGGACTGTGCCGCCTGTCATCGCAATGATTTTACCGTTTTCATATTCATATTTTTCTTCTTGCTGACTTTCCCAAACAAGGTACTCATCGGCAGACATAGTGATTTGACGATCTTCTTGGCTTACTTCTGGAATTAGCTTTGGTTGAGCAATCATCGACTTAATCTCCTAAAACAACATTCAGTCATAATTCCTAAACTGTCATCGCTTGGACAGGAGCAGAGATCGCTGCCGTGACAGGTAACTCACAGCGATCTTGATAGACACTTAAGTCAAACCAGAAGGTCGTCCCCACACCAACTTCACTCTTGATATTAATGACGCTGTGATGCTTCTCGACAATATTACGGACGATCGATAGCCCCAACCCAGTGCCTTCAAGGGTATGCACCTTATCCTCAACACGATAAAAACGATCAAAAATGCGATCGCAGTCCTCCGCAGGGATGCCATAGCCTGTATCCTCCACCTCTACCCGCACATAGTTGACCGTACGATGGGGCTGAGTAGTGGTTTGGTCTTGCCAAGGATAGATGCGAATGGTCACTTTACCGCCCATATCCGTAAATTTCAGGGCATTACCGACCAGATTCGATAAAACCTGCAAAATTAAATCGTAATTGCCCCAGATTCTTTCTAAATTGGGGGCAATTTCATAGATCAGATCGATTCCCTTAGAGGAAGCATTCAGTTTGTAAGTGCGTACCGTTTGTTCGACGGTTTCCGAGAGGTCGATCGCCGTGAAATGGTATTGCCGTCCAGACTCTAAGCGCGATAAATCCAACACATCATTAACAAGGCGAGTAAGGCGATCAGTTTCGCTATTTGCCGTACCGAGAAATTCTTTTTTCTGATCGTCACTTAACTCATCGCCATATTCATGCAGAGTTTCGATAAAGGACTTGATGTTAAATAGGGGCGTGCGTAATTCATGGCTGACATTGCTAATAAACCGACTCTGAGCTGCATTTAACTCCACTTCACGGGTGATGTCCTGAATCGTGATCGCAATCCCTTTAATCGCATTGCTGGAGCTTAAAACGCTCGTAATCCAAATTCTAAAGGCATGGGCAAGCACCGAGTCTTTTTCCCCAGATGCCATGATCCGAAATTCTCCCCCTTCACGATCGCCTGTCGCAATTTGCATTAACGATCTCCCCAGATCGGCACTGAGGCGATCGGGCAAAATATTGAGAATGCTTTTACCTTGCCAATTATTTTTTTCTAAATCCTGTTCCCACCCCATGATTTTGATTGCCGCAGGATTGGCAAGGACGATCCGCATATCCGAGTCAAGTAACAATGCGCCATCCGCGATCGTAGAAACTAAGGTTTCCAGCTTTGCTTTTTCGGCGGTTAACTCCTCAATATTCTGCTCCTCATACTTTTTGAGACGCTGAGCCATGTCATTAAAACTGCGAATTAATTCCCCCAACTCTCCGCCAAAAGGCAAATCGATTCTTTGTTTAAAATTTCCCTTAGCAATATTCTGTACCCCCGCGACCAATTCCCGCAGCGGTCGGGTAATGGTTACCGAATTTGAGGCAGCACCCAAAATTACCATTGCCCAGATCGAGACAAATACTGCCGTAGTCACATCTAGAGTCAGGCTCGATGAGGCAACCGCCGTAGGATTGGGATTAATGCCGATCGCGATAATGCCTAAAGCCTTGCCGCCATGCTGTAAATTGACGAAAATATCGGTGACTTCGCCCTGCGGTGTGATATGTTGTCTCACTAAAGGGCGATCGGGACGCATCATCGGATCTTCGGGTAACTGAATACGTCTTCTGATACTTAAAGAATTTTTGACCTCGTTAGAATTAAAAGGAATACCATAAAATATTTCTCCATCAGGATCGGCATAGAGAATGTAGCGAATGCTGGAGCTACTATCGTAAAATTCTTTAGAAAGACGGGTCACTTCTTCTAGATCGTTTTTGGCAACTAAGGGCGCAACATTAGCCGCAAGTAACAACCCTAAATCTTTGCCAAAGCGCGTATCATTAAGTCGCGCATCAGTCTGAATATCGTTAACCGCCCAGAAGGTGACAGCACTCATGAGCAAAGAAACTAGTAACGTAATTAACGCCATTAGTTTTGTTTGTAATGAAAATTCTGTCCACCAACGTCGAGATATATTATAAATTTGAAGCAAAAAGTTCATCTTTTTGTAGTCATTTGTCAGACTTTTCGTTTAATATGTGCGATCGAAACGCAAGGATGAGGATCTCAAGATGGACGAGGCTAGCATTGTCAGTGCTCTACAAGAAGACCTTCAAAACTATAAGGTAAAAACCCAAATCCGCCGCAAGGAATCTCAGTTACACGTTTTGATTACCAGATCTGAGGGGGACGATCTTGACTATGCATCCCTCTATGATATTGTGAAACGCCGCATTGATAGATTGCCAATTGATGGCGCGGATAGCTTAATTGTCTATGGTAGGCTAGCTGGGGCAAAACATCCTGAGTGGCAAAGAACTGGCGATATTAAACCACCTTTGCCATTAATTGAACTCGATCCCGACGAACTAGAAGATTTTGATAGTATTAGTGAGCTTGGTAGTCTAGTATTTCCCGATGATGGAGAGGAAACTGAGATTCAGCATAAAAATCTGGAAACAGAGCTTGCGGATGAACTAAGCAGTTTTAAGAGCAGTATCGATCAGGATCTTAAAACCGCAGTTAATAATGGCAACAACGGGAATAATGGCAATAATGGTAATAAAGGTAATAACGGCAATAATGGTTTTGAGCGCCATGAAACCGTGAGGGTTAGTAATGGGGACTTTGACTTTGACAATCTCGATCTGCAAGCCTTTAAGCTAGAGGGTATTCCCAAAGATGAATTTGAGTTAGAGTCTTTTGAAACCGAGCCTTTCGAGCTAAGTAGTGGCACAAGTAGTCAAGAGCGCCAAGAACGCCAAGAGCGATCGCCTTTAGAACAGAAAAATGACTTGCTCGAAGATGAGGACTTTAGCCTAGATATGCCTACGGTTGCGGTTCCTGCATCCTTACCCATGCCACTGCCACCACCACTGCCACCGACCAAACGCATCCCTAAAAAAGTTGTCTCGGAGGCTGAGACAGCGATTGAACCGGTTAAAACCGCCTATCCGCGCAATAAATCCTTACTCTTTTCGGGGGCTTTTGCCTTAGCTGCGGTCACCGTACTGGGGGTCTGTTGTTGGTTAGTGTGGGATCGCTCTAACCAGCAGCAATTCTTAGCCAATGCACGTAACTTTAGCAATCAAGATGTCAACCCTAAAAAGATCGCTAAACTAGAAACCCTTGCTGAAACTCGCAATAATCTCCAAAGTATAGTTTCTCAGTTAGAAAATATTCCCGATCGCCCAGCTTCTTTATACGCAGATGCTCAAGCTGAGTTAACTACCTTACGACCTAAGCTAGCGGATTTCGATCGCAGGATAAATATCGAGCAGGATGCCAATAAAAAATTAGAGTCTGCCAAAAACATCACCATTGATGCGGCGAAATCGACCCAAAATCCACCCCATAAATTTACCGTTTGGAAATCGGCTCAAGAGAAGCGACAGCAAGCGATCAAGATGTTGGAAGAGATTCCCACCGACTCCCTTCTCTATCCCGATGCGCAAAAACGCATCAAGACCTATCGCAACGAGCTAACGCAAATTAGCAAATGGGCGGAAACACAACAGAGGGCTGAATCTTTGGCAAATAATGTCAATCCTGCCACCGTAAGCCAGTTGAAAAAATTGAAGGCAAAAGCACCAGAAAAGCAAAAGTTTGTCCCTCAGTGTCAAACCATTCTGCAAACCCAAATTTCTAATGTGGATGCTCAGCGCATAGGTTTATCCAATGCGGCGCTTACGGAATATCTATGTACTTATTTCTGGGATTCTTAAAATGACTTATTCTCTGCGAATTGTAGATATGGCTGAAAGCGATCGCCCAAGGGAGAGATTACTCAGTCAGGGAGTTCGCAGTTTATCTAATGCCGAATTAATTGCTATTTTGCTGGGGACGGGACAGGGGGCAGGCAAACTCTCCGCTGTGGGGCTGGGGCAGCTAATTTTGCAAACCATTGGGAAAGACCGCACCAGCGATCCTGTCGCCGCATTACAAAGTATCTCGCCACAGGAATTGATGCAAATTGAAGGAGTGGGTCCCGCGAAGGCAACGGCTATTTTGGCGGCGATCGAGTTAGGAAAAAGAGCGCTCTATGCTAAACCGCCCGATCTCACTGAAGTTACCGATCCTGCGATCGCTGCTGCTGCGCTGAGTCAAGACCTCATGTGGCAACCCCAAGAGCGTCTTGCTGTAGTGATGCTAGATAGTAAAAATCGTATTATTGCCCAGAGGGTGATCACGATTGGTACAGCAACCGAAACCCTCGCCCATCCCCGCGATATCTTTCGGGAAGTTTTAAAGAGTGGTGCGGTCAGGCTAATTGTTGCCCATAACCATCCTTCGGGAAATACAAATCCCAGTAATGAAGACATAAAACTGACGCGCCAACTACTTGAAGCGGCAAGAATGCTAAGTATTCCACTCTTGGATCATTTAATTTTAGGAAATGGAACCTTTTCCAGCATTCGCGAAATGTCCAATCTATGGAAAGAAGTTCCCCAAGAGGAGTAATACCAATTCACAAAAGCGTTGTCACACTTTCGTGAATTGGTATAAGAGATAGTCAAAACCCCAAAGATGAGTGGCGGCGCGAAGCGCCACCACTCATCTTATAGCAAGTTCCTTATTGTAAGAATTAACGTTTTTTCATCTGGCTAACTTGTTGTTGCTGTTCGGGAGTCAAGACACTCTTCATTTGCGCTTGGGTATTTTCCCTGATTGTCTTCAGTTGTTGCTTTTGCGCATCAGTGAGATTTAGCGACTTCCATACCCCCTTATGATCGCCAGACTGTTGTGATTTTTGGAGGATGTCGCGTTGCTCGGGAGTCAATACGGCATCGGTTTGAGTCTTCGCATTCTCACGAATAGTTTTCATTTGAGCTTTTTGAGCATCTGTCAAGTTCAACTTCTTCCAGCCATTACCATTATGAGGTTTACGGGTTTCGGTGCTGCTAGGTTGAGAAGAATTTTGAGCCGAGACAATGCTAGGAATTGTAGCTACTCCAACCGCCATACTTACACAAGCGATCGCTGCCAACTTTTTGATGTTAAGAAACATTTGGTTTTCCCCTTTTGTAGAAGGCTTAATTATCTGTACAGGGGTTTTGACAGGAGTCACCTGCAAAAGGTTCAAAGTATTTTTTATAGCTATAGTCAGTTATGTTATGACAAAAACAAAACCCAGAAGAGTGTTGCGGCGCTTCGCGCCGCAACACTCTTCTGGGCTTTATGTCTTAACTTATTTGGCTATAGCTATA
>NZ_LIRE01000264.1 GCF_001402795.1 Pseudanabaena sp. 'Roaring Creek' | reverse complement strand
TTGTGGAAGCGCCCCCTTTTTGGGGACGCTTCCACAAACTATAGCTATCGCCAAATGTCCTACTCCCTTCCCGCTATAAAATTAGACATTAAAAACCAAGAATTAGCGTTGCGGCGCGAAGCGCCGCAACGTCTAATTTTTCACTGGGAAGAGATTAGGACATAAACCCCAAGAATTGACTGGCGGCGCGAAGCGCCGCCAGTCAATTCTTGGGGTTTGATTTGTCCTAATTCAAGTGACTGTAGCTATATTTAGGATTGAGATAGGCAAGGATGGGTGGTGCGAAGCAATGTTCTTACTTATCTAGGGCTGCCAAATATTGCGCTATTTAGCAGTATCCATAACAGCTTCTCTCGGCTTTACAATAAATAATCGCAATTGAGTTGAACCCCATCACAAACCAAGGGAATAATGCGGAAATTTATCGTACTTCATTCATCTAAAAACTTTAGTTTTAGCTAAAACAATAAAATCCAGAAAACAAATATAAAACAAGTATAAAACTATTAAAAAAACATCTAGTTGTCCTAAATGAATCGTATACAAGGACAATGTGCGAATTGTTTTTGCATAAATAGCTCTAGAAAACATCTTTTTTAATGATTCGAGATTGCCAACTAAAATCACGGAAAGATTTAAGACTGCTAACTAAAATTGCTGAATGATGTAGTAATAGAAATATTTATCAATAATTTCATACTTTAAGGTGATGTATATTGTTTTGTCCTGTATTAAACCTAGACTCTAGCTTTTACAACACTTTAGAGGAATTAATCAAGAGCAATCGATTATTTTGTTTGACAGTAAGTAAAAAAATGATTTAGATTATAAATGAGGGATAGGTAACCAAATAAATGATAAGCAACTAAACATTAAAAAGCTGAATATTAAAAAGCTGAATATTAAAAAGCTGAATATTAAAAAGCTAAATGAATTTAGAGGTAAGTATTCTGAATATCTTAGATTTGAAAGTAATTACAAATTGTTTCAGTTCACGCTCAAACAAACTATTTGTAAACCAGTAGCTATGTAGATTTATGGTTTCTATTTTTTGAAATTAATTACCTGAAATCCGCCTTATTTTCTTCCTGCGGTAAGAATCCATCATCTCTTTAAGCAGATGTTAAATTTCACTTTAATCAATAAACATATTCATTATGCATTCATCCCCTCCTGTTCCAGTCAATGAGGTAGAGCGTTTAGCCGCTTTACAAAGGTACAACATTCTCGATACGCTTCCAGAGGAAACCTATGATGAGCTAACATCTCTTGCTGCATATATTTGCGGTACTCCCATTGCGCTCATCAGCTTAGTTGATGCTAATCGCCAATGGTTTAAGTCCAAAATTGGGATAGAAGCATCGGAAACTTCAAGAGATCTTTCCTTCTGCGCTCATGCAATTCTCCAATCCGCTCCTTTGGTTGTACCCGATACCCGTGAGGACGAACGATTTGCGAATAATCCTTTAGTTGTAGATGAACCAAATATTCAATTCTATGCGGGAACTCCCTTAGTAACTCCCGATGGTTTTGCCTTGGGAACACTTTGCGTCATCGATCGCACTCCCAAGAATCTCAGCACAGAGCAGCTTAAAGCATTGCAAACCCTAGGTAGGGAGGTGATTACTCAATTAGAATTACGCAAGCATGTCTCGACTCTAAGCGAAAATATCATAGAAAGACAGAAGGTAGAAGAGTCTCTACGAGAAAGCAACCAACAACTCCAACACACTGTAGCAGAATTAAAAAATACACAAGCACAACTTATTCATTCGGAAAAGATGTCTAGTCTAGGGCAACTAGTCGCGGGTATTGCCCATGAAATGAATAATCCTATCAACTTTATTTGCGGTAATATCGGGTATATTCATGCTCAATTGCTAGAAATACTAGAGCTTCTAAAGCTCTATCAGAATGAGTCAGATCCTAGCGAAAAGATTCAAACAAAAGTTAAAGAGATAGACTTGGAGTTCCTTATTGGCGATCTGCCAAATACCCTATCTTCAGTTAAAAAAGGTGCAGAACGCATCAATCAAATAGTGCTGTCCTTGCGTAACTTTTCTCGTTTGGATGAAGCAGAGAAAAAAGAATCTGATTTGCATGAGGGGCTTGATAATACGCTTTTACTTTTGCAGCATCGCCTTAAGCATATCCATATTAAGCGTGAATATGGGGATTTACCGATGTTAGATTGTAATGCGTCGCAGCTTAACCAAGTTTTTATGTCTATCATTACTAATGCCATTGATGCGGTAGAAGGGGTGATGCATCAGCGATCGCCAGAAATTATTATTCGCACCGAGTTAAGCGATCGCGCGATCGCAGTCAAGGTTATTGACAATGGCGTAGGTATTAACCAAGAAGTTCAAAATTCTATTTTCGATCCGTTTTTTACAACCAAGCCTGTCGGGAAGGGTGTGGGTTTAGGACTATCTGTTAGTTACAACATCGTTAAGGAGCATGGGGGAGAACTTCAGGTTTTACCACGAGAGGTCGGAACTGAATGCATCATTAAACTTCCCCTATCTGTTCCCTTATCTAATGATTAGCCTGAAAGTAAGTGTCATCCAGCGCTTTGCGCTCAAAAAGGTTTTCCAGTTATACCAATTCCCAAAATGGCAACTCCATTTTGGGGATCGCAAAACCTTACTGGGTTTGATGTTTAATTCATGAAAGTGTTGTCACACTTTCATGAATTAGTATTACAGCAATTATCGATCAAACGAACCACAAGGGAATTATTGAAAACGTTGCTTCGCAACGCTTTCAATAATTCCCTTGGTTTGGGTTTGAGCGCAAAGCGCTGTAAGAAATGGCTACGCCATTTCTTACCTTGGTATTATCTATGCTGTAACTGCTCTTTGTAACCGTTGCAAGGCAATCCCTTTACGATGGAGCAGTACAAGGGTTGGCAGAATCTCTGGTCCATGCAGATCGCCCGTAAGGGCAGCCCGCAGCGACTTCATGACAACGCCTTTCTTCACTCCTTGAGACTTAGTGACGGTCTTGATGACTTCCCCTGCAAGATCGGCATCCAGTTCGGACGTTTCTTGGAGCGCTTCGATAAGTGCGGTGATAATCCCCGCGATCGCATCACCTTGGAGAGTTGCCTTTGCCTCATCGGTGTATTCTTCAAACTCAGTGAAGAAAAACTTGCTAATTATGGCGGCATCGGTCAAGACCGTCAAACTTGGGGCAATCAGCTTGGTCAAGTCGAGGAGCCATTGACGATCGACCGATGTCAGGTCATAGCCAGCTTCCTGAAGAAAGGGAGTCAAGCGATCGCAAACATCTTCCGTAGGTAATGAGTGTAAGTATTGGCTATTAATCCAATTCAGTTTATCCCAATCAAATTTTGCCCCAGCCTTATTAACGCGATCGAAACTGAAAATCTGGGCTGCCTCTTGGATGCTAAATAACTCCTTACCGTCCGAAGGCGACCAACCAAGTAACGCCATATAGTTATTAAAGGCTTCGGGAATATAGCCCATATTCCGAAATTCCCAAACTGAGGTTGCACCATCCCGTTTAGAAATTTTTGCTCCTTGTTGGTTCAGAATGAGGGGCGTATGTCCGAACTGGGGTGCTTTCGCGCCTAGGGCTTCATAAATCAAAATCTGTTTGGCTGTATTAGCGATATGATCTTCCCCACGAATTACTTGGGTAATTTCCATATCAATGTCATCGACAACCACCGCAAAGTTATATAGCGGCAAGCCAATATTGCCTTGATCGTCAACGCGGGCAATAACCATATCACCGCCGAGATCGCTGCTATTCCAAGACACAGTGCCGCGTACGAGGTCATGCCATGAGATATGGCGTGGTTCCTCAATCACGAAGCGTACTACAGGACGACGACCTTCGGCTTCAAAGGCTTGACGTTGCTCGTCGGTGAGGTGGCGATGGCGATTATCGTAGCGGGGGGCTTGCTTATTGGCTTTTTGGGTTTCCCGCATTGCCTCTAACTCTGCTTCGGTACAGTAACAGAAGTAAGCTTTTTTCTCGGCTAGCAATTTGTGGACTGCGGCAATATAGCGATCGCTCCGTTGTGTTTGAAAAAATGGTCCTTCATCAAAATCAATCCCCAACCATGCTAATCCTTCCAAGATATTTTGGGTATATTGATCCTTAGACCGCTCGCGATCGGTATCTTCGATCCTCAGGATAAATGTCCCTTGATGGTGACGGGCATACAGCCAGTTAAATACAGCCGTGCGGGCAGTGCCTATGTGCAGATTACCCGTGGGACTTGGTGCAATGCGAACTCGAACAGACATGAATTTTCAAACATTATAAAATCCGATTATCCTTCATAACATGTTCCCGTGACTATGAAAACACTTCGCACTGGTTTAGATAGGGTAAATCTAAATTCAGACTCTTGACAAATACTTTATAAGTTTATGAAAAAAACATCTTTAAAAAATGCTGGTGCTTCAGAAGGAACTATCTACCTGCGTGAATTTCCCAAATCTTTTAAATTTATTAAATTTGTAAAGCATTTCTCCGCAGTTCGATGGTTTGTGAACCTAGCAAAAAGTAAGTCTCCCCTCTTTTTCCTCATTGGCACAGCATTTTGGGTATTTTGTGCCGAGGTAATAGTTATGTTCTTTTTTATGACCATACCCAAACTCCCTGAGATTGTCGAAGCTTTGGTTGATGGTACTTTGTTGTCCATACTCGTCGCACCTGCGCTTTACTATTTTCTTTACAACCCCTTGCGAACTGAGAATAAAGAACGAGAATTAATAGAAAAAGAATTACGACAATTATCAGAACAGTTAAAGTCAAAAACTCAACAGCTTGAGGAATATAGCCAGATTTTAGAACTAAAGGTAGCCGAACGCACTCAAGAATTAAATAGTAAAAATAGTCATTTACAAGAAATATTAGAGGAACTTCGTAGCACTCAACTACAGATGGTACAGAGTGAAAAAATATCTTCTTTAGGTCAACTGGTAGCAGGGATAGCCCATGAAATTAATAATCCTGTTAATTTTATTCACGGCAATCTTTCCCATGTCGATCGCTATAGCAAGGACTTACTGAGATTAGTCCAAGTCTATCAATCCCATTACCCCAATCCACCTAAAAATATACTATCTATCCTAGATGAGATGGAACTTGATTTTCTCAGTGAGGATTTAGGAAAAATTCTGCAATCAATGCAATCAGGTACGAACCGTATCAGACAAATTGTCGTATCGCTTCAGAATTTCTCTTGGCTGGATCGGTCTGAATTAATGACAGTCGATCTCCATGAATGTATCGACAATACGTTAAATATTTTGGATCATAAATTGAGAGGAATAGCAGATTCTGAAAATATTGAAGTGAGCAAAGATTATGGGGAATTACCTCTAGTGGAATGCTATCCAAGTAAAATCAATCAAGTATTCATGAATCTATTATCCAATGCAATCTATATTCTGGAAGAGTCTGAACAGGGTCACGGAAAGCAGGCTCGTAGAATTTGGATTACGACTCAAGTAGTGAATGATGATTGGGTACAGATTGCGATCGCCGACAATGGGATTGGAATACCTGAAGATATACAATCTCGAATTTTCGATCCTTTTTTCACGACTAAACCCATTGGCAAAGGTACTGGTTTAGGCTTATCGATTAGTTACCAAATCGTGACAGAGAGACATAAAGGCTCAATGCGCTGTGAGTCAAACATAGGAGAAGGAACTATATTTGCGATCGATCTCCCCATTCGACAAACAAAGTCAGTATTTACAGCAATTGCCGATCAAACGAACCATAAGGGAATTTTTAAAAGCGTTGCAGGGCAAAGCTCTTAAAAATTCCCTTGATTTAGGTTTGAGCGCAAAGCGCTGTACATAGGCAAGCGAAAAGTATGCTGAACTAAGTAGCTAAGAGTAAACTTAAAACCCAGAAGAGCATACCGCCCACTGCGCGGGCGGTATGCTCTCAGGTTCTGGTTTTTTACTTATACC
>NZ_LIRE01000263.1 GCF_001402795.1 Pseudanabaena sp. 'Roaring Creek' | reverse complement strand
GCCTAATTCTTTACTGGGAAAGGAGTAGCCATTTCTTAACTGGATTATTATTCCTATTTTTAAGGTGCGGGAGGATTGAGTCTTGCCATTACCCATGTTACGTAGGTACCGATGGGACTCCAAAGCAAATAGGGGATGAGTAGCCATCCTGCGGTGCTAGAAATTTGCCAAACTTGAATGGTTAAAATTGCCCCTAATATAAAACCGATCGCCCCTGCGATCGCTCCTGCCCGAACATTTCGCAAACGGGTGAGGATTGGCGTATAGGACAGAATCGCGATCTCAACGATCGCATAGCCAGCCATCAATAGCCATGTATTAACGGTGGCTGGCTGGGTTTCCCAAAGGATAGCTGCCGAAGTGATGCCACAAATGAAGATCGCAATCCAAATAAAGGGAATCGCGCCTTCAAAGGTAAGCCATCGCGGACGACGTAATTGCATAAACCATTGGTAGTCCGCAGGAAAAAGCTTGTTAAGGGCAAAGCCTTCTGCAAAGGACAAAATGGCGATCGCGAGCCAAGTTACGATCATGATGTTTGGCGATCGGCGATCGGCGAACTAATTTCAGCATTAGTTACACAAGTATTTTGGCAAGTATCTTGGCAAGCGGCTAGCCTCTGCTCCCGTTCGGCGATCAAGGTTTGGAGATCTGCCCGACCCGTCAGCAAGAGTCGATAATCTGCCCAAAATCCATATATCGCGTCAGCCAATCGTCCGACGAGGGGTAATCTGGTAATCGCATAGATCCAACCAATGCCGAGAAGGTCGTAAATTTGACGAAATACTTCTACGTTTTGGAGGATCGTGTCATCGGGTAGGATGGCATGAATGCGTCCCATCGCCGTTTTAAAATCAATCCCTGCATTGTCGGCGGGCTGATAGTCATCGGCAGCTATATCAACGAATTTCACCAAGCCGCGATCGCCATCTTTACTCTTTAAAAAATTGACTTCGCGCAAGCATAAAGGACATGCCCCATCGTATAGCAGTTTGATTTTCCAACTCTTGGATTTGCAGTCGTTAGCAATTGTCTGGGGAGATAGCATTGTCTTGGGCTAATACATTGGGCTAATACATTGGGCTAATATTCAGCTTAATATTCAGCTAAGCATAAGTAAACTGAATACCAATTCAGGAAAGTGCTGTCATACTTTCCTGAATTATAGCTATATTCACTTAAATCAAGACATCAACCCCAAGAATTGAGTTGCGGCGCGAAGCGCCGCAACTCAATTCTTGGGATTGATGTCCTAATACACTTGGCGACAGCTAGCTATAAGTCAAGACATCAAACCCAATAGAGAGTTGCGGCGCTTCGCGCCGCAACTCTCTATTGGGTTTGATTGCTGAACTACTTTAATTATAAAGCTCAAACTTGGACGAGCGGTTTGGCATCAGCACGAATGGGAATAGAAATATGCATCCCTTCTCTTGCCATCACAGCCCCCGCAAACCGCTCCTGCGCCAACCGTCCAAACTCATCTAGCTGATCGTCACTATGGAGAGGATCGTGATGAAAAATGACTAGAGTCTTGACGTTTGCTGCTTCAGCGACCTTGATTGCTTCTTGCCATGTGGAATGTCCCCAGCCAATTTTGGGATTTACACTCGACCAATATTCTTCATCGGAATAGGTCGCATCCATAATGAGTACGTCGGCATCACGGGCTAGATAAAGGAGATTTTCATCTAGGCGATCGCTAAAATGCTCGGTATCCGTCGCGTAAACCGCTACGCGATCGCCACAGGTAACTCGATATCCTGTGGCTTCTCCTGGATGATTGAGTAGCCCTGTCTCCACTGTCACGTCATGACCAAGCTCGATCAGACTGGGAACTTCTACGTCAAAAAACTTTAAACATGATGCCATTACCCTCAGGGGTACTGGGAAATTAGGGTGATGCATCTGTTCTTCTAAGCGCTCTTGCATCGTTTGACCTGTCGGCGCAATCTTACCGTAAATCTTAAAGAGATTTCCCTTAATAAAAGCTGGTGTAAAAAATGGAAATCCCTGAACGTGATCCCAATGGCTGTGGGTAAAGAAAATACTTGCTTCAACAGGCATCTGTTTGAGTAGATGCTGACCTAATACTCTAATTCCTGTCCCCCCATCAAAAATAATACGCTCACCTTGACAACGCATTTCTACACAAGGAGTATTTCCCCCATAGCGGACTGTGGTTGAACCTGGGGTTGCAATGCTACCACGCACGCCCCAAAAGTGAATAGAGAACTCGCTGTCAGAAATGGACATTAGCTAACTCATTGTCAGAGAATTTTGAACCATTGGGGCAAGTCTGAAACTTAGAAATTTTGGTGAATTTCCACTTTTACATTATTAATCTCAATACTAAGCATAAATATCATGCGAACTTACCAATCTTGCTAACCTCTGGGACTTCTTATGTTCCTTATAGTTTCCTTTAATCTAGAGGATGTTATGCATTGCAAATAGCAATAATTACCATAACCTCAAATCTAAACATATCTAATTTTAGCAGTCACATCGAAGGAGCAAGGTAAGTAAAAGACGATTAAAATATCAATACAACGTATCAGAGTAATTACCCAATTAATCAAACTATATTTGGGTATATGCTAACCCTATGTATCGCCTTGTGGCTATCAGCTTTTAGTACTAAGTACCTCAGCATAATTAAAATCCAGATCTAAAACCTGCGGCGCACGC
>NZ_LIRE01000262.1 GCF_001402795.1 Pseudanabaena sp. 'Roaring Creek' | reverse complement strand
AGGAGCAACTAAGTCTATCCTACAGTGATTTTAGGGATTCAGATTTGGGGATTCAGAGAGATGTAAGTAGCTAGGCATAATTAAAAACCAAAACCAGAGAGCATACCGCCCGCGCAGCGGGCGGTATGCTCTTCTAGGTTTTAAGTTTACTTATGCCTAGCTACTTAACTAAGGGACGATCCTGTCACCTTTTATAAAATTATCTGAGATAATTAAGGTATAAAGCGTTAGTTGAGATTATGGCTATATTTGCTGCTGTTCAAACCCCCGAAAAAGTTAAAGACACCGTGCGGGAAGTAGTACGCAAGCCTTACCCGAAATATAAGGTCATTGTGCTAAACGATGATTTCAATACCTTCGAGCATGTCTCGAATTGTTTGATGAAATATATCCCCAATATGACCGAGCAGATGGCTTGGGAATTAACCAATCAAGTGCATTTTGAAGGTTTAGCGATCGTCTGGGTTGGTCCAATGGAGCAAGCTGAACTTTATCATGCCCAGCTAAAGCAAGCAGGGTTAACAATGGCTCCCCTTGAGCCAGAATAGACGCAATCTGACCCGCAAGTGTCAGTCAAGCGTTAGTAACCATAACGGGACTAAATTACGATGCTGAGATGAGATTGGTGACGAAGCCGCCAATCAATGCGTTTTAGTGCTGCGTTAATACCAGCAAGTTTGAGCGATCGCCGCATTCTATTAACTCATCCTGCGCGATCGGCGATCGCACTACACTAATTTATAGCTCAATCCCTTTAGCCGATTGCATCTGGGTTGTTCTGTTGCGCTAATTGTTCTTGCTTTCGCTTCCACCATTCTGCTTGGAACTTCTCTTGCTCTTCAACGCTGACAGGCTCTACATCTTCTCCTGTCTTAAAAATGCCTACGAGGGGGTGATACATCTCATCATCTTGATTTACCCGCCATATCTTCTGCCCTAAGCCCATATCTACAGCCATCCCAGTTAGTATGACTCGCCGACTTGCTCCATAACACATGGGTAAAAGACTATGAGTCGCAAGCCGTTTTCTCACTTTCTTAAATGATGCAAAATAGTTCCAATCCGTTTCTTCAATCACACCGCCAGCCCAAGATAACTTGATAAGACAATCAGTATGGCGACCATCCGTATCCGTCCAATCACGAGAACCTGTATCAATGCTGGCTGGCAATAAATTACCATCTTCGTCTCTCAGCATGATTTCTATGCCACTTCTACCTTGTTCGAGGACTTCATGCATCAGAAACTCCAAGTCATTAGCTAAAAAATTTACCTGAATTTATAGATTTAGATCTTCCACATTGTAATTAACTCATTAACAAGCATTTGCAATTGTTTTGTAGGTTCATCAAGCTTAGACATTTGATAACCATGTACAAGGCGATCAAGGAAAATTCTTATAAAATCCCTCACGACTTTCTATTTTAAGAATTTCAATAACTTCTCCATCCCAAAAAATCCCAATACGATAGCTGTAATCAAATTTAATGCGATAGTATCCCGAAAATCCTTTTAATGGCTCAAGATCGGGAATTTCGGAAAGTGTTTGAGAAGTTCCAATTGCTTCAATACATTTTCTAACTTTTGCCAGAATCTTTGGGTCGCTGATTTTGTCTAAATCTTTTTTGAAGCGTTTGGCGATTTGATATTTCATTGAGGCAAACTCTCCAAGAGAGATTGTGACTCTAGTTCAGATAAAAATCCTTCTTTACGAGAATTTTCACAAGCTAAATAGAGGATAGAGTCTTCTAATTCAGAGGAGTTATTTTGAAATAAAAGTTGGAGAAAGCCTTGTCGGATTTCTAGGGGTAAGGTTTGAAATAGGCTATAAAAACCTGTGCTAGTTAACAAAGATTCTTTAATTTCTGCTTGGCTCATAGTTATTTGTTTCCTTTCCTATACATCCATATACAAATTATATAGTCATTAATCTTTTTGGGTAAATCAGCGATCGCATTACAATATCTGCGATCGCACTAAATTAAACTGGATTTGCGCTACGCTTCTAGGCTAAAACCATTAGAAGTTAACCATTCAATCACTTGGTCATACGTGCATTTCTCACTGAATGCGAGCCATAGTTTATGTTCCAATTCATATTCTGAACGGCGCAGTACATTCTTGAATCGCCCAAACGCGCCTTGCCCTTGTATGGCAACTCCCAAAAGATCCCGCAATCGTTTGTCTTCAACTGTTTCAATAAAATCTTCCATGTCTTGATAACCAGCCCCCGAACCTTTTTGCGGAATTTGTAAGTAACGGAGATTAAACTCAACTTCTGCTTCCTCATAATTTTCATTTTCCTCGTTAGGAAACACATCTAATGGATAATCTTGGCTGCCAATTAAAACTTCACCAGTTTCACGTTCAATGCAGCCATAGAGCCCATCATTATCCCGACTATTCATAACTTCAGCAATACGGGAAATGTTCTCCTTTGAAATTGCGGTTGACATTTCTTAACTCCTTGTCTGCTTTTCCTTAATTTTTATGGGTTATATACAGTTACATACAACTTTAATGCTTCCAAAAATTTACTGTCAATTATTCAATTAAAAAATAAGATTATTCATTAGGAGTTATAGCTGTCGCCAAGTCTAATAGGACATAAACCCCAAGAATTGATTGTCGGCGCGAAGCGCCGACAATCAATTCTTGGGGTTTATGTCCTAAGTCAAGTGACTGTAGCTATAAACTTA
>NZ_LIRE01000261.1 GCF_001402795.1 Pseudanabaena sp. 'Roaring Creek' | reverse complement strand
ATATAGCTACAGTCACTTGAATGAGGACAAATCAAACCCCAAGAATTGACTGGTGGCGCGAAGCGCCACCAGTCAATTCTTGGGGTTTATGTCCTAATACACTTGGCGACAGCTATATTCAGCAAAGGGAGGCTTGCCCTCCCTTTCTCCCTTTGCTCGTGCGTCTATCACTAGCCTCTTCTAGCCACTTCTTGCTTAATTGCTTGCAATGTATCCCCTAAGGCATCCTTAAAAATACTATAAAAGGCATCGGTGGGCGTAGAGGAATTTGGCTGTGCGTTAACAGTGTAGGTAATCAAAACTTGAGTGGGAGGACGACGGGGAACGGTGGAGACTGGTTCCATTTTCCAATAGCCTTCCATTTGCGAAAGATCGCCATCAAGGAGACGAAAATCGATCTGTTGGCGATCGGTTTCTTGAATTGCCAATTTGGTGCGGGAAACGATAGAAATCAGAAAGACCTGACGGGTATCGACCTGCTCGATTACCTTCCGATTGCCCCGATTTTCGAGAATCTTGCTAGAACTCATGTTGGGGATAAATTTGTAAAGGTTGGCATAGTCGGTTAATACCTGCCAAACTGCGTCGGGAGATGCAGTGATAAGGACTCGTGCCACGTATTTACCCTTTTCGCCTGTGACCACTGTTTGACCATTGCGGAGCGAATCGCGCTGGACTGAGGGCAAGCGATCGACGGGACCATCAAAGAGGGAAGCACGCGCGGGAAGGGCGGGGGTGCTGCAAGCGATCGCGATCGCCATAACAACAGCCGATCCTAGAGAAAGCTTATTTGCGAACATTTGGACTAATTTAGAGGTTAAGTTCGGGGCTGATTTCGGTGAGGCTTGCATGGTTGTTAGGGCAATTGTTGGATAGGATAAATACTCTGTCATGAAATGCGGCGTTGGTTGTATGTATATCAAAATTTGTGGAATTACGAAACTAGATCAAGCTCGAGCGATCGCCCAAATGGGAGCTGATGCCCTTGGTTTTATTTGTGTACCCTCTTCACCACGATATATTAGTACCAGCACAATTGGACAAATCATCTCTAGTCTACCTAAATCTCAATCCGAGCAGTTCGTCGATCTCGACTTGATTGGAGTATTCCTCAACACAAGTGCAGCAGAAATTTGTCACAATATCGAATCATCAGGGCTAAATGGCGTACAGCTTCATGGTGATGAATCACCAGAATTTTGCGATCGCTTGCGATCGCAGTTAGATCGCATAAATCCCAACACAAAGCTGATTAAAGCCCTGCGCGTAAAAGATCGAGTAGGTTTAGAAAGGGCAAAACTCTATAGCGATATTGTGGATGTAGTGTTACTAGATGCCTATGACCCGCAAATAGCAGGAGGGACAGGTAAAGCGATCGATTGGCAAATGCTCCGCGATTTTTGCCCGCATTGTGATTGGTGGTTAGCGGGGGGACTTTCGCCTGAAAATGTTGCTGAAGCGATCGCACTTACATCTCCCAATGGCTTAGATGTCTCAAGTGGAGTAGAACTTTCCGCAGGGGATAAGGATTTAGATAAGGTTGAGCGATTTATTGCGAACGTTAAGCGAACTATGGGAGCTAACTCAAAGTTTGCCAATCCAACCCATGAGAAGTAGTAAATCTTGCCCTAACGATAACTATTGCAGTTTTCATCTTGCCTACGGCAAGATGAAAACTCAAAACCTTTACTAAGATTGTTTTTTGTTTTCAAATGAGTACACACTCATTTGAAAACCGCAATATATATAGGTCAGATCGCAGTAGAATGTACACTATGCAAGGAATTGCGTTTATAGCAAAATAACAGCTAAATAGACTGGTACTGATATAAATCTTAAAAAAGACATAACTTTCAAAGGTTTTTTTATGTCTCAGGGTAACGATGAGATAATTTGCATGGGAGGATTTTTGGATCGTCTTACGGCGCTATCGGTTCAGTTGCATAACTCTACCAATTTAATGGAAATATTGGACTTAGTCGTGCGACAAACTAGGGAAATTTTAGGATGCGATCGCGTTTTAATCTATCAGTTCTTGCCAGAGGACGATGGCAAGATTATTGCTGAATCCGTAGGCTCGGCTTGGTCGCCAATCCTTGAAAAATTTGGAGAAACAACTAGCGATCGCTATGGGTGGCGCAAATATGCGGAGACCTATCTCAGGGAAGGGCTTAGCACGATTGATGATACTCAAGCGCAAACCTTTAAGCCATCCCTTGCTAACTGGTTTGCGGAGATGCGGGTGAAAGCTAACTTGGCGATACCCATCACGATCGGTTCGTCACCATCTCAGCGTTTGTTTGGATTGCTAATCTTGCACCAATGCGATCGCTCAAGGCATTGGCAATCCCCAGAAATTAGCCTTGTCAAAAATATTGCCGCGCAATTGGGAATAGCAATCCGAAATGAAGATATGGCGACCCGCAATCAAACCGATCGCTTCCAACGTATTAGTTCTGTTAGTTCTGAACGCGAACAATATGCGCTAGCGGTAAGTGGTGATGGTCTGTGGGATTGGAATGTTAAGACCGATGAAGTTTTCTTTTCACCGCAATGGAAAGCAATACTTGGATTTGAAGATGGGGAAATCGGCAGCCACTTTAGTGAGTGGGATAGGCTTCTTCATCCCGAAGACCGCGATCGCGCCTATGCCGAGATCGCGCGATATTTTCGAGACGAAACAAAACAATTTTGTCTCGAACACCGCCTTCGATGCAAAGATGGTTCGTACAAATGGATTTTGTCTAGGGGAAGGATTTTTAGTCGAGAGATCGATGGTACGGCATTGCATTTTATCGGAACCCATGTAGACATTAGCGAACTCAAGAATATCGAATTGGCTTTGCAAAAGAGCGAGGCAAGACAAAGGGCTATTCTTGAGGCAATACCAGATTTGCTATTGCGGGTCAGCCGCGATGGTTCTTGTCTGGACTGTATGGTTCCTCCTTCTATTAATGCAAATCAGTTTGTGGCGATCGGTCAGCACCTATCGGAAGTATTATCGCCCGAGTCTCTGGAGCAACAGCTTCAAGCGATTGAAAGGGCGATCGCCACCAAGCAACTGCAAGTCTACAGGCAGCAGTTAATTAAGTTTGGCAAGCACGCCTCTGAAGAAATTCGCATCTCGGCAATTAACGATCGCGAAGCCTTAGTGATTGTTAGAGATATTACATCTCAAGTTGATTCAGAACAGCGATTAGAACAAATTTCCTATAATGTTCCAGGAGTGATTTATCAATATCGTCTAAGAACCGATGGTAGTTCCCATTTCCCCTATGCAAGTCAGGGGATTCGCGATATCTATGATGTCTCTCCTGAAGAGGTGAGTCAAGATGCTTGCAAGGTTTTCGATCGCCTTCATCCCGAAGATTTAGAAACCGTCGGACAGACCATCGCCAAATCCGCGCAAAATCTCACCGTGTGGGAATGTGAATATCGCGTGCGTTTCGCCGATGGCAGGACGATCTGGGTGGCAGGACATGCTACACCACAAAGGGAACCCGATGGTAGCATTCTCTGGCATGGCTATATTAAAGAAATTACACAACGCAAAAAGACTGAGATTTCCTTGCAAGAGAAGCGGACAAAGCTACAAGAAGCCTATTCAGAGCAGAATGCTCTATTTGCTGCCATGAAAGATGTGGTGCTAATTCGTAATTCAGAAGGAAAATGCCTTAAAATTGTGCCAACTAATGGCAATAACTTACTGGGAAATCCCGAAGAAATCCTCAGACAATCAATCTATGAAGAACTGCCTCCCTCAGTCGCTAAAACTATTGTTGAGGCTATTCATCATTCCCTATCCACCCAGCAGATTATTAGTTTTGATTATCCCTTAGCGGTGAATGGAAGGGATGTCTGGTTCTCTGCGATCATTTCTCCCATCGCTGAGGATAAGGTGATTCAGGTTGCAAGAGATATTACGGAGCGGAAACAAGCAGAAATCGCGCTAGCGGAGGCGAAGGAAGCTGCGGAAGCCTTGACGAAAGCCAAAAGTGATTTCCTTGCCAATATGAGCCATGAAATCCGTACTCCCATGAATGGAGTGATTGGCATGGCCGAATTGCTTGCATCTACCCCACTCAATGGGGATCAGCTCGATTACGTCCAAACAATTCAAGATAGCGGCAATATTCTCCTAGCTGTAATCAACGACATTCTTGATTTCTCTAAAATTGAAGCGGGAAAACTAGAATTAGAGGAGCGTCCTTTTTTACTTAAGGATGCTGTGAAATCAGCTTTTAATATATTGAGTAAGGAAGCTACTAACCAAGCAAATATACTAAAGTATGCGATCGCTACTGACGTTCCCGCGACGATCGTGGGTGACCAAGCGCGAGTGCATCAAATTTTGATTAACTTAATTGGTAATGCAATCAAATTTACGAAAAAAGGTGAAGTTGAGCTATTGGTCAAAGGCATCAAATCCCCGCAATCATCAAACCAAATACTATTTTCGATCAAAGATACGGGTATTGGTATATCTAGCGATCGTTTGAGTCGATTATTTCAGCCATTTTCCCAAGCCGATGCTTCAATTAGTCGCAAATATGGCGGTACTGGTCTGGGGCTGGCTATTTGCAAATATCTGATCAAGTTTATGGGAGGGAAAATTTGGGTTGATAGTAAGGGCGCTATCGCAGGAGAACCGCCGATCGGTTGGCAAGGTGTAACTACCCCAGAGACATCAGGGGCAATTTTCTACTTTACGATTGATTTGCCGAATATGAACTCTGAGGCGATCGCTACGGCAAATATTGCTTTGGATGCCGCCAACCAAAATCTGAGTTGCATGGCTGAGCTATTTCCTCTCAAAATTCTCATTGTGGAAGATAACGAAGTAAATCAAAAAATAGCTTCTCTCTATTTAAAAAAATTTGGATATATTGCCGATATCGCAAATAACGGAGTGGAAGCATTAGAAAGGGTATATCAACAAAACTACGATCTTCTATTTATGGATATGCAGATGCCTGAGATGGATGGACTAACAGCAACTAGATTAATTCGGCAGGATGTCAATATTTTTCCTCAACCGCAGATTGTTGCCATGACTGCCAATGTCTTGCCTCAAGATATCCAAAATTGTCTAGCGGTCGGTATGACCGATCACATTAGTAAGCCTATTCGCGTTGAAGAAGTTGCCAGAGTCCTTACCCGATTGCAAATCAAGAAATAATTAGGGCTTGCTGAAAAAGGCAGAAACAGTTGCAATCAGTAGTTTCCAAAGGTTGCAAAAGCTGATAAGATGCAAGAAAAAAGCCCAAAAACAAGAAAAACCCTTGCACCAATAAAATTTTATGTACCGACGTTCCGCAAAAGGACAACTATCATTCGAGAACTTC
>NZ_LIRE01000260.1 GCF_001402795.1 Pseudanabaena sp. 'Roaring Creek' | reverse complement strand
TATAGCTATAGCCAAATAAGTTAAGACATAAAACCCAGAAGAGTGTTGCGGCGCGAAGCGCCGCAACACTCTTCTGGGTTTTGTTTTTGTCCTAACATAACTGGCTACTGCTATATTTCTGAGGCGCTATCGGGTTATATCCTGCTATGGGGCTATTGTGGGGGTGTAGCAGGTCTGGGGTTAACACTGGGAGAAGGCGGCTGACGAATGACATTATTATCGCCAGTACGCGGGGCATTCTGTAAGGAACGAGTTTGCCAATCACCAAAAAATCGATTCATGGCGGCAAAGCCCAGAACTGCAGCTCCACTCATAATCACTAGTAACACGATGATCGTCGTCCAAGTCTCTACAATCTCCGCAATGCCATAACGGGTGCGATAGGGATCGATCTTGCACAGATTATCGCGATCGCGAGCTACTACGGGACGACGAAATCTTAAACGATGATCGTCCAGCTTTTCTAACAAAATCCATCCAGCTTGGGACTCTTCAGCGCATACTTTGCTCAAAACCTTCCGACTGCGAAAACCACCGCTATTAGTACGTAAGATTTTAAATTCCCAGCCCTTGGGCTGATCGCTAGATGTGTTGGACTCATAGCGAGTAAGGTTTTCTTCTTCCACTTCTTCCCGCCGCCTATTACCTTGTTTTGCTCGAAATATTCTGTCGATAATCACGGACTGAATCCCAACATCGAGGATGATAGCACTGATAATGATTGCATTAACGGTCAGCATGATGCTTGATTAATCCTATTAGCAGCATAGCAGCTTGATAATCAGCAAAAGTATACATGGTGATGTGGGCTATTGTGCTCAAGATTTTGCCTGAAATATTGATTTATCTTTCTCATGTTTTGGCGATCGTTTGGCGATCGCGTTATGATTACTAATACAGTAAAATCGTTAGCTTTTGATAAATCACCTATGAACTCTATTGTCCTGATGGCAGAAGTGCTAACCGATCCAGAGCTACGCCGCACACCCGATAATCAAAGCTCGATCGCTTCATTTCTCGTGCAGTTTGCGGGCGGACGTGCTGATGATCCTCCCTATCGTATCAAGGTTGTGGGCTGGAATAATTTGGCAGATGAAATTGTTGAGAAATACCATAAAGGCGACCAAGTTGTAGTTGAAGGTCGTCTTCGTATCGATACAGTCGATCGCGGTACTTATAAAGAGAAACGGACGGAATTAGTGGCTCAACGCATTCATAGCTCTAGCGGTAGCACTACCCCTAGCATATCAGCCCCTCGTGTCGCTCCCATCACTGCCCCAAATAATGCCTCAAATAATGTCCCAAGTAATGTTGTACCAATGTCAACATCCTATGTACCTGTGGCAGCCGCAACTCCCGATTATGACGATATCCCATTTTAAAAACAGAAAAAAGAGGATGCTATGCATCCTCTTTTTTCTGTTTTTTCTGAATTTATCGTAAAGCCGATGATGAGATTTGAACTCACGGCCTGCTGATTACGAATCAGCTGCACTACCCCTGTGCTACATCGGCATAGTAGATGGCATAGATAGATGGTTTGAATACATCTTTTTTGCGAAAGCAATTATAGCATCATCGCACATTTTACAAAAAATAGAAAATTGCTAGCTAAGAGATTGATCGTGGATATTTCATCGTTAGGGTTTCGAGATCTAACTGCCGCGATCGCCTCTTGCGGGCTTGGCATAGCGATCGCCTTTTCGCATATCTTGCCATCTCCTGTCTATGGTGCCGAACAAATTCGCTTCTGGTATTCCCCTGCTGGCGAATTTACTATATATATTGACGATTTGGAGAAGTTTGCCAAGGAAGGAAAACTCAGCAAGCGGTTGGGATTCTATCTCGATCGATTGCCAGAACAGCAAAAAGCTCAATTTCGCGAGGCATTATCGACCCGCTACAACATCAGTCATGTTACGGCTTCTCAATTTACCTACTCTCCGATTGGCGAAATTTTAGTACGTCGCTTAGGCAGAATTTTACAGATAACTCCACAACAAAATGGATTTTATGCTTTGCGGGCGGCGTTGATTCTCTCTGCAAATAGTGAAGAGGGATTGAGTATTCTCAATATTTTAAAAAGATATCCCGTTCCGATTATTTATTTAGACTTGCCAAGCGGTTTGCAAGCCTATGCAGAATTCTCTCAGTTGACCTATAAAAAGGAATTAGCGATCGCCGCTATTCAACAACAAGCGATCGCTGAAACTAAGAACAACCAAAATGAGAATAAAACACTAACCAACATTAACGATCTGCGCCGATCAGGCAAAGTAGTCTGGACTAAGGAGCAGTTTAGCTATTTCCAAAGCGATCGCCATGTCCATATTCCCGTCGATCTGTATCTACCCCAAGGATTGAACCATCCCGCTCCCTTAATAGTCATTTCCCACGGACTTGCCTCCAATCCCGATACTTTTCAATATTTATCGCAACATCTCGCTTCCAATGGCTTTGCGGTCGCCGCTCTAGAGCATCCTAAAACTGGCAGTCGTGACTTTGCCGCTTTTCTGTCTGGTTTAAGTAACGCTCCACAACCAGAGGAAGCGATCCAGCGTTCGCAAGATGTGAAGTATCTGCTGAATGCTTTAGAACAGAAGGTCAAAACCGATGCTCAATGGCGCGATCGCTTCAATCCAGAGCAAGTGGGATTGATCGGGCATTCTCTTGGTGGCTATACGGTGTTAACGTTAGGTGGCGCTCAATTAAACTTCAATCAGATTAATCGAGAATGTAGTATCCCCGAACCAAATATTTCTTCTTTTAATATCTCCAAGGTTCTGCAATGTCGCTTTAGCTCGTCAGATATCAGTAACATTGACCTAAGCGATCCTCGCGTCAAAGCAATCTTAGCCATAAATCCTCTCGGTGGCAGCACGCTCTTAGGGAAAGAAGGAATGCAAAATATTAGGATTCCTACGGCTATTTTTGCTAGTGGCGATGATTTGTTTACCCCTGCGGTTCCCGAACAGTTTTTTCCCTTTGTATGGTTAACTACTCCTCAAAAATATTTAATGACCTTTCCCAAAGGTACACATTTTTCTTTCCTAGAGAGAAGCGATCGCGGTGTTTTGGTAGTTCCTGAAACTGTGCTAGGCGAGAAACCAGAGTTTACGCATCCCTATGCCAAAGCATTTAGTCTTGCCTTCTTTCAAACCTATCTCAATAATCATCCTGAGTTTGCAGCTTATCTGAATAATACCTATATCCAAGCGATCGCACCGTCTCAATTTCCCGCTTCATTGACGAGTAACTTCTCAGAAGAGCAACTTCGTCAGTCGCTAGAATTAGCACCATAAACAATAAATGTTGCGCGGCTTTACCGCGCAGCACTTATTGTTTATGGTGGGAGCGCTCAGGCAGTAAAATTTGCCGCCATTCTCTTCTTGGGGTTTGATTTTTGTCCTAAAGCAAGTCTTAAGGCAAGTGATGACAGCATTTAACTATTTCTGCAACCGTCTTAGCTCATCCTGCAATGCTTGAACTCTATCTTTAAGTTCATCTACATTATTCGTAGTAGGACTAGAGCTTTCGCCATCCTCATCGTCAATCGAGATCGTGCGGGGAGTGTCCTTACCACTGGGGCTTGACGAAGTCTGGGTTTCCCCAATTGGCTTTTGGGAGTTACGCACGAGGTCATCAACAAATTTCTTTGCTTCTTCGGTTGTCATCTCGCCACGCTCTACGAGATCGTCAGCTAATTTACCTGCCTGAGTGCGCAGTTCGCTGAGGGTTTCGCCTGCTTTTTCCCCAGCAACCGTTGCCAAGCCAAGTCCTAGATAAAATGCTTTTTGGACGATGCCACCAAATGGATTCATTGCCATTATTCCTAGAAATATTGAGTGACAGAAAAAATGATCTCTTGCGTTTATTTTAACTTCTACAGCCCTAAAGAAGAGATATTTTTTGCGATCGCGCTATTGGTCAAGTTTTTATAGCTGTCGCCAGTCTTGTTAGGACAAAATCAAACCCAAAAAAGAGGATTGCCGCGCAGAGCGCGGCAACCCTCTTTTGTTTACAGTTGACGGCAGCTATACAAATCCCCAAAGGCTAATTATCAAGCTAAGTAGTTCAGCATAATTTAAAAAAACCAGAAGCGAGTACCGCCCACGTAGCGGGCGGTAC
>NZ_LIRE01000259.1 GCF_001402795.1 Pseudanabaena sp. 'Roaring Creek' | reverse complement strand
AGCCTAAGTAGTTAAAACTAAGTATTTACAACGCTTTGCGTCCAATCCAAATCAAGAAGCTTTGTGAAAGTGTTACTTTGCAACACTTTCACAAAGCTTCTTGTGGTTCTTTTGATCGAAAACTCTGGTTTTTAATTATGCCCAGCTATTTAAGTAGCTGGGTATAATCAAATATAAAATCCCACAAGCTGTAGGGCACGCATAGCGTACCCTACAGCTTGTGATTCTGGTTTTTAATTATGCCCAGCTATTTACACGGTTTAGAAACTCTCCGACTAGATATAATGAACCACAAAGAACGATCGGCTCATTCTCTCGCTCCTCTCCCCCATCCGCAAAAGCAGCCTCTAGTCCTAACTCTAAACTAGGATAAAATTTGGGAGAATGCAGAGGATAACGACTGTTGGGATAGCCCTTAAATATAGAAGTTGCTAAATCAGCTAAATCCTGCGGTGAAGTAGTGGCAGGACTGGGAACGGGCACGGGGAAAAGCAAATCATCGGCATCTAAAAGTTCCTTGAGAATGCCCAATCGATCCTTTGTATTTAAGATGCCGACGATCCAGCGTTTTCGTTGTTGGGGAAACGCCTCATCGACAAATTGACGGAGGTATTGCGCCGCCGCCACATTATGCGCTCCATCAATTAGGATTTTGCGCCGCTTTCCATGAAAATTAAATTCCATCCATTGCAGTCGTCCCGCCCATTGCGTGTTTGCCATGCCTCCCCTGATTGCCTCATCGCTAATCTGCCAGCCCTGATTTTGCAAAACTCGAACCGCCGCGATCGCCACTGCCGAATTGATTAATTGATGATTGCCTTGTAGGGGCAAAGGATAGACAAAATCTTGATATATCGCACCCGCATCCGTCCGCCTAGCAGCCTTCACCCAAACTACAGGGGCATGGCATTCTGTTACCTTCTTTTGCAAAGCCGCGATCGCTTCAGGATCGTTTTCGGCAATGACAACAGGACATTGCGGCTTGATGATGCCTGCTTTTTCGGAAGCGATCGCCGCCAAGGTATCGCCCAATTGCTGACAATGATCCATCCCGATCGATGTAATCGCGCAAACTAAAGGGCGATCGCATACATTCGTCGCATCTAGTCTCCCCCCTAAACCCGTTTCGAGGATGGCAATATCGACTTTTTGCTCCGCAAAATACCACCACATCGCCGCCGTAATGACTTCAAATTGAGTTGGCGGCAAGTTAGGTGCGATCGCCGCCTCTACCTGATTCAAAGCTACGAAAAGATCCTGACGGCTAATCCATTCTCCATTAATCGTAATCCGTTCGCGCCAATCGATCAGATGGGGCGATGTGTAACGTCCAACCCGATAACCCGCCGCTTGCAAAATTGACAGTAAAAAAGCACAAACAGAACCTTTTCCGTTTGTGCCTGCGACATGGATCACGGGAATTTGATGTTGAGGATTTCCTAAGGAGTCGAGCAGTTGTTGAATGCACTCTAAACCAAGGTGAATGCCAAATTTATCGAAACTGGCAAGATATTCTTCAGGTGATAGATCAATTGGCTTTGGAGACATGAACTTCTAAGGCATAAATTTTGCCTTGGGCATCGACTTCAGCAATATGTCTGCCTTGCATCGCGAATAGTTCACCACTATCGCGCTTGCCAGCGATCGCCCAAATGGCTTCTAGTCCATTTTCCGTCCTTCTGGTCGTCCAAACACGCTGCATTCCTGAATAGGTCTGAAAAAAATGGCGATATAGTTGTGAGATGGCATCCTTACCAACTACCTTACGTGCCCCCGCAGGTTGAACTTCAGCTTCTTCAGCGAACAATTCCACCAATTCATCAAATGCTTTGTCATCTTCCCTAGCGCGATCGGAGAGTTCAAAGTATTGGTCTAAAACTGTCATATTTAGGCACCTTAGTTCTTATAAGTTCTTATGTAGCTCGGAAAATCTCTTTGTGAAAGTTTAAGAAGCTTTTTACAGCTTTGCTGTACTTTTTGTCTTAATGTAAACATATATTAAGCTTTGTTTTACCGAATTATCTTCACCCAACTGGGCTTAATCGCTCTCGCTAAATGTATAGCAACGTAAGGTTTACTTAGGACATATAGTCGTTTTAAATAACTTGTAGACGGGCTTCGACTTCGCTCAGCCCTCGGTGTAAGCTAGCTGAGCGAAGTCGAAGCTGTAGTTTTTATTTGAATTATCTATA
>NZ_LIRE01000024.1 GCF_001402795.1 Pseudanabaena sp. 'Roaring Creek' | reverse complement strand
TATAGATAATTCAAATAAAAACTACAGCTTCGACTTCGCTCAGCTAGCTTACACCGAGGGCTGAGCGAAGTCGAAGCCCGTCTACAAGTTATTTAAAACAACTATATATCTTAGTAAGCAGTGCCTATAAAAAAGGCTTGAGTTTGATTGGTAATTACAACGAATTATCTAAGCTTGAACTTAATCTTCATCGTCAAAATCATCATCTTCCTCCTCATCATCGTCTTCAAATTCCACATCGTCATCCACGAGCTCATCGTCGAAATTACGACGGCTACGAGGCTTATCAACGACACGGATTGGCTCGATCCGAGGTTCGATGATTTGGTAATTGCGCGCAGTATTGTCATCAATAATGACATCATCCGCTTCTTCGTCGTAGCCAAGGTCTGGCTCGTAGCCATTATCCACATCGACAATAGGCGTATCGTAAGCATTAAAGCCCGTACCCGCAGGAATCAAACGACCAATAATGACGTTTTCCTTCAAGCCACGTAACCAGTCAGATTTACCCTCGATCGCTGCTTCCGTAAGAACGCGAGTGGTCTCTTGGAAACTAGCTGCCGAGATAAAGCTGTCGGTATTTAAACTTGCCTTAGTAATACCCATCAATACAGGTGTGTAGTCCGCAGGTGCGCCACCCGTAATGTCCATTGCCTCATTGATTTGCTCCACTTGGTGGAGTTCGACCAATTCACCAGGGAGACGGGTAGTGTCGCCACCATCCTCGATCCTGACCTTGGAGGTCATCTGTTTGACAATTACCTCAATATGCTTGTCGGAAATATCCACACCTTGAGATTGGTATACAGACTGCACTTCGTTCATTAAGAACTCCTGTACTTTTTGTAGACCGATTAGGGCAGCCTTTCTTACGCCAAGGGATTCTTTGTAAGTATGGAAGTAGATGTCAAGAATGTCATGGGGGTTGGCAGGACCGTCGGTGAGTGCTTCACCAGCCAATATCTTCTGACCATCAGAAATAATTACACTCTGACCTGCGTTAAAGGAGTAGTCATCATCAAGAACTCCATCATCTCCGAGGATCTTCACTTCGGGATTGTCGTCAGAGTCATAGGTAACTTGAGCAGTACCCGATGTCCGCGCAAGCACACACATTTCCTTAGGTTTACGAGCTTCAAGCAGTTCTTCAATCCGAGGTAGACCTTGGATAATGTCTCCTGTTTTCGCGCGCTCGAACACCAATAAAGCAATGTTGTCCCCACGCTGAACGAGGTCAGCATCATGAATTTGTAACAAGGCTCCTGGAGACACAAGGTAAGGGCGACCGATCCGAAATACGACCTTTCCATCCTCCACCTTAAGAACCTGTCCCGATTCCTCGGTGATTATGCCAGCACCGATCTCATCGCCCGATCGCAATAAATCCCCTGGAGCCACGGTGGGGTTAGGGCAAGCTGTGGTAATGCAATCGGTATCGGTAACAACCAGTAGGCGGCGTACCACTTCCGAGCCTTTACGAATTCCACGAATTTGTCCCGCTTTTTTACAGAGAATCTCGGTGCGAGCAACGACAGCACCTGGCTCAATGCGATCGCCATCATTTACCAATAGACGTGTCCGCGAATTGGTGTGGGTAGGATCGCCTGAATTGTCTTGGCGAATTACCAAGGATTCGAGGATCACCAACTGTAGGCGTAAGCTACCTGGATCGCTATCGTTGGGGATAAATTCGATGTCCGCAGCTAATTGAGGCGCATCGGTATCGACCTCCAATAGCAACTGGGTTTTGAGTAACTCCACACTATCGATCGCCTTTACGCGATCGCCATCCTTGTAAGGAATCCGCTGTACCGCTCTCAGCCCAATCGAGCGACCTTCTTGATTCACCGACTCTTGGCTAGGAACCGTAGGTACATCGGGAACTTGGTATTCCTCAACAGGACGCAAGAGTAAGGCAGGACCCTCCGTAGAATCCAAATATTCCACGTAGCGTAGTTCGGGGGAAACCAACCCTGGCATAATTTCGGTACCAGGATAAGCCAAAGACCCATTTTTTTGCATAGCGGTTTGCGGATCGTCTACCAAGTGCAAATCCCCTGGCTTGATCACGATTTCACGCAAAATGTCGTTCTTCTGGAATACCTCTACTACACCTGCGGTTTGGCTGAAGATATCCTTAACAACTTCCGTACCCGCCTCAATGAACTGGTTCTCTTCCACCATTAATAGCGAAGCATCTTTATTCACTTCATGGGTTTCTTCAGGAACCCAAAGCAAAGTGCCACCCTTAACAACTTCATAGCCCTGTTTACCCTTGCTGCGCTTCGCGACTTCTACGCCAGCGAATTTGATAATACCGCCGCTCTTGGTTTGATAAGTATCATCGATCAACTCGGCAACGACTTGATTGTTAATCAATTTGCTACCTGGAGAAGCCTTCAGCGAGAAGCTCTGACCACCCTGAGTTTCGAGGATGTAATGCTCTCGTCCCTGATAACTTTCTTCCTTAACGATCGCCTGATCCAAAATTACCGAAGCAGTAATAATTTCCACCTCACGGTTGTGACGGCTGTCCTCTTCACTGAGACGCACGACACCGCCATGTTCGGTAATTAAGCGGGTTTCGGCAAGTACATCTCCCTCTTGGACATAGGCTTCATTTTTGACCGTAGGCTCGGCAGTTGG
Source organism: Pseudanabaena sp. 'Roaring Creek' (assembly GCF_001402795.1). GTDB lineage: Bacteria > Cyanobacteriota > Cyanobacteriia > Pseudanabaenales > Pseudanabaenaceae > Pseudanabaena. The sequence continues at coordinate 9,013 of NZ_LIRE01000024.1, read as the reverse complement.
AGGTAGATCGTAGACCTCACCACCTAGTACCCAAACCCGCCCCTTTTCCCCACGAGCAACGTAGCTGGTATTGCCTTGGCGGTCTTTCTTCTCTTCGATCGCCAGATCGGAGAATAATACTTCACCAGCCAAACCAGTATTGAGGGCTTTAGTTGCTTTCTCCGTCGTTTTGCGCGAAGTTTTACCCGTTGCCGAAACCTCAGCCATTAATTGATTATGGCTGACCTTTTGTCCGTCACGCACCAATAGGGTTGAACCTTGGGTAACGGCGTAAACGCGCTTACCTTCAGAGCTTTCTAGGGTGAAGTCACCATTTGATTCCACGATAAAGGCATCTTCACCATGACGGGTACGCATCGGGCGCACCTTCAACTTTTTGCTGTACTTAATCGTGCCGTCGTAGGGAGCCCGTTGCTGTTCAGCAACTTCCCCTGTAAATACGCCACCTGTGTGGAAGGTACGCATGGTTAGCTGGGTACCTGGCTCACCAATGGACTGCGCGGCAATAATCCCAACAGCTTCACCGATATCTACTAATTCGGCATGAGCCAAGCTCCAGCCATAGCACATTTGACAAACCGATCGCGTCGATTCGCAAGTAAAGGCCGAACGAACACATACCTCTTCCACTCCTGCCTTAGCCACGGCCAAGGATAGATCCTCAGAAATCTCTTGGTTCCGCATGACGATTACTTCGCCAGTTTTCGGATCGACAATATCTTCGGCAGCAACACGACCAAATAGGCGATCGGACAATTTGATGAGGGTCTTTTCCCCATCCCGCATTGCCTTGAGCCTAATACCGCGAGTAGTACCACAATCATTTTCACGAACGATTACATCCTGTGATACGTCAACCAGACGGCGGGTGAGATATCCAGAGTCTGCCGTCCGTAACGCCGTATCTACCAGACCTTTACGGGCTCCATAGGATGAAATGATGTATTCCGTAACGGTTAATCCTTCTCGGAAGTTGGTCTTAATGGGTAAGTCAATGATTTCCCCTTGAGGATCGGCCATCAAACCCCGCATACCCACTAACTGGCGCACCTGCGAGATATTTCCCCGCGCCCCAGAGAACGCCATCATGTAAACAGAGTTAAGAGGGTTATTCTTCTTAAAGTTTTTTACTACCTCATCCTTGAGATTTTCGTTAGCAACGTTCCAAGTGTCAATTACTTTTTGGAAGCGCTCTACTTCAGTAATTTCTCCTCTCGTGTAGCGGCTTTCGGTTTCTTCAATTTCTAGCTCTGCCGCTGCTAGTAAGGCTTTTTTACTAGCAGGAACCTGCAAATCATCAATGCTGATCGATACACCAGCTTGAGTTGCATAGCGAAATCCTAAGGATTTTAACTGGTCGGCAACATTGGCGGCGCTTGTAGTGCCATAGTGGGTAAAAGCCCAAGCAATCAACTTCTTTAGCTGTCCCTTATCAATCGTGCGATTGATAAAACGTTGGGGCTTGTTATCGTTAGGCGAATCCGTGCTGCTAGTCGTGAAATCTGCCATGGTATTAAGCTGTGTTAAATAATCTTCTGAGTAATTAATCCAAATGTTTGAGCTATCAAAACAGCACCAAGTGCTTTACCAAGTGCTGTTTTGATAGCTTTTAGCTTCTAGCTAGCTAGAGATGCATAAATTGCTTGATTGAAAATCACGCGCCCAGGAGTGGTTTTGATGTATTGAGAGATCAACCCACCTTCCGCATCTTCACGAATGCGGCGAAAATCAAATTCCTTGACTTTAGTGCCATCTTCCAACACTGTGACCTTGGGCTCCTCATTCTCCTTGGCTTCGCCCTGCCCTTCAACGATGCCCTCAAAGCGCACCCAAACATTGGCATGGATATCGATTTCGCGCTGTTCGTACGCCATCACGACATCGTTAAAATTAGCAAAATAACGACCTTCACCCTTTTGCTTGCTGGGGTTTTCAGTAGTTAGATAGTAACAACCCAAAACCATATCTTGGCTAGGAGTTACGATCGGGCGACCTGTCGCAGGCGAGAGAATATTATTAGAAGCCAACATTAACAAACGTGCTTCCGCCTGAGCCTCAATCGACAGAGGAACGTGAACCGCCATCTGGTCGCCATCAAAGTCAGCGTTAAACGCGGGACAGACGAGGGGATGAAGTTGAATTGCCCGACCACTAACGAGGAGTGGTTCAAAAGCTTGAATACCCAATCTATGAAGCGTTGGCGCACGGTTGAGCATGACGGGATGTTCGCGAATTACATCTTCGAGGACATCCCACACGGCTGGATCGTTCCGCTGAATTAGCTTCTTGGCAGCCTTGATGTTATTTACCAAACCTGTCTTAATCAGGCGATGAATTACAAAGGGCTGGAAGAGCTCGATCGCCATTTCCTTGGGCAACCCACACTGATGGATCTTCAGGTTTGGTCCTACCACAATTACGGAACGACCAGAGTAGTCAACCCGTTTACCGAGCAAGTTTTGGCGGAATCTTCCCTGTTTACCTTCAATGATGTCGGAAAGGGATTTGAGGGGACGGTTATTTGCGCCCACCACCGTCCGTCCGCGACGACCATTGTCGATCAAAGCATCAACGGCTTCTTGCAACATCCGCTTTTCGTTACGGACGATAATTTCAGGGGCGAGAATTTCCTGCAAACGGGCAAGACGATTGTTCCGATTGATAACGCGACGATAGAGATCGTTTAAGTCACTAGTAGCAAAACGACCACCATCAAGCTGTACCATCGGACGCAAGTCGGGAGGAATAACAGGAATTACATCTAGCACCATCCAGTCGGGCTTAGAACCCGTCGCGACAAAGTTGTCAACCACACGCAACCGCTTAATTAATTTGGCGCGTTTTTGACCTTTAGAGTTCTCGATGTCCGTACGCAAACGCTCAGCTTCTTTTTCCAGATTGATATTTTGCAATAACTGCTTGATTGCTTCCGCACCAATACCGACTTCAATTCCATCTAGCACTGGGTCTTCGGCATAGATCTGATCCTCTAGATCGATCCATTGGTCTTCAGAGAGTAATTGCTTGTAAGAGAGGTTATAGGCGCTGGCGATCGCCTCCCCCTGTTCGACAAATTTTCCTTCCGCAATAATGGGAAGATGTTTTGGATGCAGATGGTAAGCTCTTTCAATGCCATCCACCCCACGGATGCGAATTTCACGACTATTAACCATCGTGACTTCGCCATCAACCTCTGACTGGATTCCTGGATTAAGGACAACGTAGGCATTGAAGTAAACAATTTGCTCGACATCGCGTAGGGGGATATCCAGCAATGTCGCCATATAACTGGGAATACCCTTGAGATACCACACATGGGTAACTGAGGCTGCTAGCTTAATAAAGCCCATGCGATGGCGACGAACCCGTGATTCGGTCACTTCTACGCCACAACGTTCGCAAACAATACCGCGATGACGCACGCGCTTATATTTGCCGCAATGGCATTCCCAGTCTTTAGCAGGCCCAAAAATCCGCTCGCAGAATAAGCCATCCATTTCTGGCTTTAATGTGCGGTAGTTAATTGTTTCAGGTTTTGTGACTTCGCCAACCAAACTGCCATTTGGTAGAACTCGTTCGCCCCACTTACGAATGCGATCGGGTGATGCCAAGCCAATCTTGACATAGTCAAATCGCTGTTCCACTTTCGCCATACGTTACAACGTCCTTAAATTAAGTTCTTTAGATTGAAAGCTATTAGCAGTTAGCTACTAGCTTTTAGCTTTTCCATGATTGAATTGCGATCGCTAGCGTTGCGTAGCAAGTTGCTGAATTTCAGCACCAAACTTGAGTTAGTTATTAACGTTTAGCGGTCAGCTATTAGCGTTTGGCTTGGATATTCCAAAAGCTAACAGCTAATAGCCAACAGCTAAACGCTAATAATTAGTCATCATCATCATCAAAGTTGATGTCGCCTCGATAGACTGACTCATAGGTTGGACGGTTTGGGGTGCGACGGGAGCCAGTATCCACCATAAGATCCACTTCCGTATCTTGGTTACTGCCATCCTCAGAAAGCTTGTGAACCGAGACATCCAAACAGAGAGACTGAAGCTCGCGCACCAATACCTTGAATGATTCAGGTGTACCAGGACGAGGAATTGCATGACCCTTAACGATCGCATTGAGGGCTTCGTTCCGACCAGTCATATCGTCAGACTTGACCGTAAGCAATTCTTGAAGAATATAGGCAGCTCCGAATGCCTCCAATGCCCATACTTCCATTTCTCCAAACCGCTGACCACCCTGTTGCGCTTTACCGCCAAGAGGTTGCTGGGTAACCAGAGAGTAAGGTCCAGTCGAACGAGCATGGATCTTGTCATCGACAAGGTGAACTAGCTTCAGCATATAAGCCTTACCCACGGTTACAGGCTGGTCAAAGGGTTCACCTGTACGCCCGTCATACACAGTCAACTTGCCAGGGAATCCATCGTTAAAGATCCAGTCTTTACCCGTATGGTTTCTCGCATGTTCGAGCTGACCATGCACTAATTCGCGTGAAGCTTCCTCGCCGTACATTTCATCGAAAGGCACGATCTTAAAGCGGGCGTTTAAGTTCTCCGCAGCCCAACCGAGCAAGCATTCAAATACCTGACCGACGTTCATCCGTGAAGGCACACCGAGAGGATTCAGCACAATGTCAAGGGGAGTACCGTCAGGCAAGAAAGGCATATCTTCCTTAGGTAAAATCCGAGAAATAATCCCCTTGTTACCGTGACGACCTGCCATCTTGTCGCCCACTTGGATCTTACGTTTTTGAGCAACATAAACGCGGACGACCATATTTGCCCCAGGAGGCAACTCATCGCCTTGTTCGCGGGTAAATACGCGGACATCAACCACGCGACCCTTTTCACCGTTAGGAACACGCAAGGAGTTATCTCTCACATCACGAGCCTTTTCGCCAAAGATTGCTCTTAATAGCTTTTCTTCAGGAGGCTGATCGGATTCGCCCTTAGGGGTAACCTTACCCACGAGGATTTCTCCAGAGCTGACCCAAGCCCCAATGCGAATAATCCCCTGTTCGTCAAGGTTGCGAAGCGAATCTTCACCGACGTTAGGAATTTCGCGGGTGATTTCTTCGGGTCCTAATTTAGTTTGACGAGCTTCGATTTCGTATTTCTCAACGTGAATTGAAGTGTAAACATCATCAATTACGAGGCGCTCGTTAATTAAAATTGCGTCCTCGTAGTTGTAGCCTTCCCAAGGCATATAGGCAACGAGAATATTCTGACCAAGGGCGATCTCACCACCTTCCGTAGCAGAGCCATCGGCTAGAACCTGTCCTGCTACGACACTATCACCAACCCAAACGAGAGGACGTTGATTTAAGCAGGTATCTTGGTTAGAGCGCTGATACTTTTGCAAGCGATAAATACTTTCTAGTCCAGTATCATCAGCCTTAACCCGAATTTCGTCAGCAGAGACATAGGAGACTTCACCAGTAACTCGCGAAACGATAACCATCCCTGAGTCGCGGGCAGCTTGAGCTTCTAGCCCCGTCCCTACAAGAGGACGTTCAGGACGCAAGAGCGGAACTGCTTGACGTTGCATGTTCGATCCCATCAAAGCTCGGTTAGCGTCGTCATGTTCGAGGAAAGGAATCAGGGATGTAGCAACCGAGATGATCTGAACGGGAGAAACCGCAACATAGTCAATTTCTTCAGGACTTGCTGTACCCCATTCTTGGCGATAGCGAATTGGCACGATCTCGTTAAAGATATAACCATCGTCGTTAGTGGCTACGTCTCCAGGAGCTACCCGAAATTCGTCCTCCTCATCCGCAGTCATGTATACAGGCTCTTCGTTCTTGAGCACCTTGCCATTTTCGACTGCGTAGTAAGGAGTCTCGATAAATCCATATTGATTTACCCGAGCGTGGGTTGCCAAGGAACCGATCAGACCAGCGTTAGGACCTTCAGGCGTTTCAATAGGGCAGATCCGACCATAGTGGCTGGGGTGAATATCACGCACCGCAAAACCAGCACGCTCACGGGTCAAACCGCCAGGTCCTAGGGCACTAAGACGACGTTTATGGGTCAACTCAGCCAGAGGATTGGTTTGATCCATGAACTGAGATAGTTGGCTAGAACCAAAGAATTCTTTGATTGCGGCTACTAAAGGCTTAGGATTAACTAGGGATGCAGGCGTGAGGGCATCGACATCAGAAACGGTCATCCGTTCGCGGATGATTCTCTCTAGACGGTTAAGCCCGACCCGCACTTGGTTTTGCAAGAGTTCGCCAACCGAACGCACGCGACGGTTACCCAAGTGGTCAATGTCGTCGATTTCGCCGATATCAAACTTGAGGTTGATCAGATAGTTAATCGCAGTGAGAATATCCTTCTCCGTCAATACCCGCATGGTGTCAGGGGTATTTAAGCGCAATTTCTTATTGAGCTTGTAACGTCCCACTTTCCCAAGGTCGTAACGTTTGGGGTCAAAGAAGCGCGATCGCAATAGTTCGCGACCACCCGACTCGGTAGGAGGCTCGCCTGGACGTAACTTCCGATAAAGCTCTTTGAGAGCTTCGTCTTCGTCAAACTGACCCTCTTTGTCAATGGTTTTTTGGAAATACTCGCGATGGGTAAGCGCGTCAAGGATCTCGGCATCGCTCAGACCGATCGCCTTGAGCAATACCTGAGCAGATAATTTACGAGTTTTATCAATACGCACCCAGACAAGATCGTTTTTGTCTGTCTCGAACTTCAGCCATGCACCTCGGTTAGGGATAAGGCTAGCGTTGTAGGTGCGACGACCGTTCTTGTCAATTTCTTGCTTGTAATAAACCCCAGGGCTACGGACAATCTGATTGACGATGACTCGTTCAGCCCCGTTAATAATAAAGGTTCCACGATCTGTCATCAGAGGCAGATCGCCGATAAAAACTTCTTGCTCTTTTATTTCTCCTGTCTCTTTATTAATAAGCCGCGTGGGAACGTACATCTGTACGGCATAGGTGGCATCCCGACGTTTGGACTCATCAACACTATATTTTGGGCGCTTGAGTTTATAATCTTTGGCAATAAAATGGAGTTCCATTTTGCCCGTATAATCTGTAATCGGTGAGAAACTCTCAAGCTCTTCAATAAGTCCTTCTTCTAGGAACCATCGAAAACTCTCCCGCTGGATTTCTACAAGATCTGGTAGAACGAAGGCAGGAGTAACAAGAGTAGACTTATTCATGCACTAATGACTGCAGTTTTAGTGGGCGGAGTATATGTCAAGTTTTGAGTCAAGACATAAGCATATTATCCTAACCTAGCAACGATCTTATTGTCAAGCCATTATCAAATTTTAGTTACAAGGCGTTCAGAGTAGGTTCAGAGATAAGTTCAGAGTAAATAGCAAACCCGAACTGACATTAAATATTTTTCTCAATAAGCCTCAATAAGTTTTTTAGCCCGTTGATTAATATGGCAATCAATGCGGCAATATCATCAATCCCTAGACATTGCGCAAAAGAAAGTCGCTATAGATTAAGGATAGATTGCGGACTAAGAGTTTTATGCTGATTATTGCCAGCCAAGGTGAAGTCTAGCAATAGTTGCCAATCGAATATTTGTCATTCCTATCCCCAAAACAACGAAAAATAATGAAAAAAATAGCTGTTTATCAAAAAAAATGTCAGAAAAAATATATGCTAATTGATAATTAATAGCATTAATATGCTGTAGAATTTGCATAATTTGATTTTTGTTGTCATGTCTAAATTGTTGGATACCCTAGTCGCGGGCGGAATTACAATAATTCCCCTGATGATTTGTTCTTTTGTAGTAGTTGCCTTGGCGATCGAGCGTACGATTTTTTGGTCGAGGATCAAAAAACAGCAGAAGCGAGTAGTGCGGAAAGCGCTACAAATTTATCAAGAAGATCCCCGCCAAGCCGAGGATTTTCTGCAAATGCATATTGATTTGCCGATCGCCCGTATTTACTTGGAAGCTCTATCGATTCCCGATGCTACCCCTACGGAATTTACCCTCGCTCTAGACTCGCGTTTGCAAGCTGAAATGCCCAGTCTCAAACGTTTTAATAATATTTTTGAAATTATTGTTGGCTTAGCTCCTTTGCTCGGGCTGCTGGGGACTGTTACGGGTCTGATCGCGTCTTTTGGCTCGCTGACCCTCGGCGATGTAGGTGGTTCTAAGGCTCTCAATGTTACAGGAGGCATCAGTGAAGCACTTATTTCTACGGCTACGGGATTAATTGTCGCCGTGTTGGCTCTGATTGCTGCAAGCATTTTTAGATCGCTCTATGCTCAACAAGTTGCCTATTTCGATCAATGCTGCACTCAATTAGAACTGCAACATTTGCGGGCGCATCGCCAGAAGGTAAGCGCCCATGTCTAGAAGAAACCGCCGTCGCCAAGATGCGGATTTGTCCGATCAGCCGATAGAAATTAAGAATGTTGTTCCGCTGTTGGATGTTCTGTTCGCCTTACTCACTTTTTTTGTACTGTCGTCTTTGTTTCTCAATCGGACTGAGGGTTTGCCCGTTAATCTACCTAAGGCTCAATCGGGAGTAATGCAAAAAACACCCGCTCGCGCCACAATTAGCGTGAATGAAAAGACGGAAGTATTCTTGAATAAGCAGAAAATAGGTATCAACGAAGTAAGCGATCGCGTTAAACAGTTACTCGAACCAAACCAAGACCTTGTAGTGGTACTGAATGCCGATCGCACTGTCCAGCATGGAGATATCATTCAAATCATGGATCAACTAAAGCAAATCCCGCGCGTCAAGATGGCGATCGCTACCAAAAACAATTAGTCGATTCCAGCATTTAATTTAATCCTTTAAATTAAATGGTAAATGGTAAAAATCAATGGTAAAAATCCTCGCCCGATATTAAATCTAAGTGAATCTGAGCGAACTGTCCCATCTGAAAATCAACTCAAATATCTCAAATATAGATAATTCAAATAAAAACTACAGCTTCGACTTCGCTCAGCTAGCTTACACCGAGGGCTGAGCGAAGTCGAAGCCCGTCTACAAGTTATTTAAAACAACTATA